>JAISML010000109.1 GCA_031276775.1 Eubacteriales Family XIII. Incertae Sedis bacterium
TTGATTCCCGCCGCTTTCTACCGTCCGCGGATCGATCATTGGACGGGGCTGATCCAAAGCATTGCGTTGCACAATTCCGTGTACGCCTTGGGCGTCAACCTCTTCGGGAAATGGGACGACAGGAATGTATTCTGCGGCAGGAGTCTGCTTGCGGATCCCTGGGGCGTCGCCGTCGCGCAGGCGTCGGACAAACCCTGCGCCTTTCACTCCTATGTGGAGCGCGATTATCCCGGGAAGATTCGCGACGCGATAGGCAGCTTCCGCAACAGGGTTCCCTCCGTGTACGACATCCCATCCGTATGACATCCCATATGATATCCCTTACGGCATTCCATACGACATTCCAAAGGAAGTGAAGAAACGCGTCAGTTGCGTTGAACGCCAGATGGCGTGTGCGAACTATTTTCGATATGACCTTGTAATTTCAACGACTTATATCGAAATATCGCAAAAAAAATCACAAAAAATCGCAAAAGGTCTTGCATCCCCATTTTGCCTGCTATATAATGATCAGGCTTGCGAAAAATTGCGGGCGCTTTTGTTCTGCCGGTCGGTTGCCGCAACGTTTGTAAGCGAAGCGTGCGATTGCGGAAATCACAACCGCAAAGAGCCGTCGGGACGGGAGGATCGGGCGGGAGGTTGCCGGCAGCGCCGCCGGGTAATTTCCGCCACGCAGGTTTCCCTCATTGGAAGGGAACAAAGGGATGTTGCAACCCTTCGCGCCTTGAGCGGCGCTAACGCGCGGAAGATGTCTTACGGGAGGAAAAGATGGCAGAGCAGCAGAAGATCAGAATCAGATTGAAGGCTTACGAGCCGGAGATTTTGGACAAGGCGGCGGCGGATATCGTGGAGACCGCCAAAAAGAACGGCGCGCAGGTATCAGGTCCCATTCCGCTCCCCACGGAAAAAGAGGTCGTGACCATATTGCGCGCGGTTCACAAATACAAGGACAGCAGAGAACAGTTTGAACAGCGCACGCACAAGCGGCTCATCGTGATCACGCATACCACCGCCAAAACGGTGGACGCCCTCATGAAGTTGGACCTGGCGGCGGGCGTGGACATCGAAATCAAATTGTGACGGTCGCCCGCCGTTGCGAAGACCGTGCCGCGAAGCGCGGGAACGCGACGCCGGGATACGGAGCCGTTGGCGTTATGTAAAGTTATGCACGGCTGTACACCGGCGGTTGCGCGCCGGTTGAACGGATACAAGAGACAGACAGGAAGATGTTGGCTTAGTATGATCGCCGAAAGGGAATTTGCTTCGCGCAAAAGGACCGAAACAGGAAAGCAGAGCCCCGCGCAGAATGTTTCGAGGCATTTGGGGTGAACGCAGGCGGGAGGCGATCCGCTGTAAGGAGGAGGAAAGTTGAAGACAATACTGGGAAGAAAGGTCGGCATGACGCAGATCTTTTCGGAAGAAGGCGCGTTGATCCCCGTTACGGTTGTGGAGGCGGAACCGAATACGGTCATCCGGATCAAGACGGTGGAAACCGATGGCTACGAAGCCGCGCAGATCGGTTTTGAGGACTTGAAGGAACGCAGGGCCAACAAGCCGACCAAGGGACATTTTGCGAGATGGAACGCTCCGCTGAAGAAGCATCTGACGGAGATTCGGTTGGACGGAAACGAGCATTATGAGCCGGGACAGTTGATCACGGTGGCGGATTTTGAGGCGGGGAAAAAGGTTGACGTCATCGGCATCTCCAAAGGGAAAGGCACCCAAGGCAACATCAAGCGCCACGGTCACCACAGAGGTCCCATGACGCACGGTTCAAAGCATAAAAGATTGGCCGGAGCGCTTGCCGCGGGCACCTATCCTTCCAGGGTGTTCAAGGGCAACGCGGGTCCCGGCAGGATGGGGCGCGAAACGGTGACGATACAGAATTTGGAACTCATCAAGGTCGTCCCGGAACGGAACGCGTTGTTGATCAAGGGCGCGATTCCGGGCAAGAAAGGCGGACTCGTAAGGGTCAGATACGCCATTAAGGGTCGGGAATAGAAAGCGAGGGCAACGGACGATGGCAAAGATAACAATGGTCAATATGGACGGCGCCTCTGCCGGCGAGATTGAACTCAGCGACGGGATTTTCGGCATAGAAATCAACGAATACGCGGTTTATGAAGTGATCAAAAATTACCTGGCAAACCAACGGCAGGGAACCCAGTCCGCAAAGACCAGATCCGAGGTCAGGGGCGGCGGGGCCAAGCCGTTTCGGCAGAAGGGAACGGGACGGGCGAGGCAGGGAAGCCGCGTCGCGCCCAACCATGTGGGCGGCGGCGTCGTGTTTGCGCCGAAACCGCGGGATTACCGGTACAGCGTCCCCAAGAAAGTGAAGCGGCTGGCGTTGAAGTCCGCCCTTTCGGCCAAGGTCGCGGACGGTGAGATCATCGTGGTTGACGAACTGAATTTTGAAGCGCCCAAGACGAAAAAGATGGTTGAATTTTTGGGGAATGTCAAAGCGGAGAAGAAAGCGCTCATCGTCACCGCCGAAAAAGAGGATACGGTCATCCGATCGGCCGCGAACATCCCCGGGATCGGCACGACGCAGGTGGGGACGCTGAACGTATACGAGATCCTCAATCACACCAGCTTCATTGTGACGAAAGATGCGATAGGCAGGATAGAGGAGGTATATTCATGATGAGATCGCCTTACGACGTGATATTGAAACCGGTCATTTCCGAACGGAGCATGGCCGACGCGCAGAACAGGAAGTATACCTTCCGGGTGGCGACCAACGCAAACAAGACCGAGATCAAGTACGCGCTGGAAGAGATCTTCGGCGTACGGATCGAAAAGGTCAATGTCATGAATTACAGCGGCAAACTCAAGAGGATGGGCAAAAATATCGGCAGGAGATCCGCGAGCAAGAAAGCCATCGCGACGCTTGCCAAAGACAGCAAAGAGATAGAGTTCTTCCAGAGCCTGTAAGGGCGACCACAAGCGAGGGAGCAAGAATGGGAATCAAAAAATACAATCCAACCACACCCGGACGCCGCGGCATGACGGTTTCGACTTTCGAGGAGATTACGACCGACAAACCGGAGAAGTCTCTGACGGAAACACTGAAAAAACACGCGGGCAGAAATGTACGGGGCAAGATCACGGTTCGCCACAGAGGCGGCGGTTACCGGCACAAATACCGAATCATCGACTTCAAACGGGACAAGGACGGCGTTCCCGGCAGGGTGGCGACGATCGAATACGATCCCAACAGGAGCGCCAACATCGCGCTGATCGTCTACGCGGACGGTGAAAAGCGGTACATCATCGCGCCGCACAGGATCAAGGTCGGCGACTCTGTGATCTCCGGACCGGATTCCGACATACAGATCGGCAACGCGCTGCCCCTGCGGAACATCCCCGTGGGTACCATCGTGCACAACATCGAGCTGAAACCGGGCAAGGGCGCGCAGATGGTCAGATCGGCAGGAAACGGCGCGCAGCTCATGGCAAAGGAAGACAAGTTCGCGCAGGTGCGACTGCCTTCCGGGGAGGTGCGCAAGGTACACATCACATGCAGGGCGACCATCGGAGAGGTGGGCAATCAGGATCACGAAAACATCAAGATCGGCAAGGCGGGCAGGAAACGCCACATGGGCATCCGACCCACGGTCAGAGGTTCCGTCATGAATCCGAACGATCATCCGCACGGCGGCGGCGAGGGAAAGGCGGGCATCGGACGGGTCGGTCCCGTGACACCGTGGGGGAAACCGACGTTGGGATATAAAACCAGAAAGAAGCACAAACATTCGGATCAATATATCGTCAAAAAACGCAACGAGCGGTAAACGGAGGTAAAACATGGGCAGATCATTGAAAAAAGGCCCCTTTGTAAACGAAAAGCTGTTGAAAGCCGTCGAGGCGCTGAATGCGGCAAATGAAAAGAGGGTACTCAGGACTTGGTCCAGACCGTCCACGATATTCCCGCAGATGGTCGGTCATACCATCGCGGTCCACGACGGCCGGAGACATGTGCCCGTCTATATCACGGAGGATATGGTGGGACACAGACTCGGCGAATTCGCGCCTACGCGAACATACAGGGGACATGGCAACGACAAAAGCGCGAGGGTCAAGAAATCTTCGTCTTCCAAGGGCGTCATGATGTCCTCGCCGCCCGCCGCGCAAACCTCCGGAACGAAAGCATAGAAAGGGGATACGGATCATATGGAAGCAAGAGCGATTGCGAAATATATCAGGGTCTCTCCCATCAAACTCAAGCCCGTCGTCGATTTGATTCGGGGCAAGGATCTGGATGAGGCGCTCAATATCCTGAAGTTTACGCCGGGGAAAGGCTCGCGGATCGTCGAAAAAGTGATACAGTCCGCAGCGGCCAATGCCGATTACAACCCCAACATGAACGCGGACAACCTCTATGTCGCCCAGGTCTACGCGCACCAGGGTCCCACCATGAAGCGGTGGAGAGCCGGCGCGAAAGGCAGGGCGTCGAAGATACTCAAAAGAAGCAGCCATGTCGGAGTAACCTTGAAGGAGAGGGAGAAAAAGTAATGGGTCAAAAAGTAAGCCCCCACGGACTGCGGGTCGGGATCATAAATGACTGGGATTCCAAATGGTATGCCGACAAAAAGAGTTTTGCGAACTATTTGATTGAGGATAACGAGGTCAGGGCGTTCATCAAGAAAAAATTGTACATCGCAGGCATCTCAAGAACCGTCATCGAACGGGCTGCGGACAATCAGATAAAGATCACCGTCATGACCGACAAGCCGGGCATCATCATCGGCCGTTCGGGCAACGGCATCGATGAACTGAAAGCGGCGCTTGAGAAGAAAACCGGCAAGGCTGTGTATGTGAACATCGTGGAAGTGCGGCATGCGGAGTTGGACGCGCAGCTTTCCGCGGAGAGCATCGCCCAGGCGTTGGAGAAGCGCGTATCTTTCCGACGGGCGATGAAACAGGCCATCGGCAGGACGATGAAAGCGGGCGGCAAAGGAATCAAAGTACTCGTTTCGGGCAGACTCGGCGGGGCTGAAATTGCGAGAAGCGAAAAATACAATGAAGGCAACGTTCCCCTTCACACGTTGCGTGCGAACATCGATTACGGGTTTGCCGAAGCCGATACCACCTACGGGAAGATCGGCGTCAAAGTGTGGATCAACCTCGGGGAAAGGTTGGAAAAGGGACTCATGAGTTCCGTTCCCGAGGAAAAACGGGAGAGCAAGCGGGAACGCGACGCAAGGCGCGGCAGACGCGGCGAGCGCGACGGCGAACGTCCCCGCAGAGACAGGCGCGACGGTCCCGGAGGACAGGGAAGACGGGATCGGCGCGATGGCAGACCTGAAATCCCGAGGGCGATCAATCCCCGCAAACGCGTAAAAGCCAAACCCGAACCGGCAAAGCCGGTCGAGTCGGCGGCGCCGGCGCAGGAAGCGCCGCAGGCCACAGTACCTGAGAGCGAGTAAGGGTATTTGCGCGGATTGTTTTCATAGATTCGTACAAAGGAAGGAGAGTGACCTACGATGTTAATGCCAAAACGCGTTAAGCGCAGGAGAGTCCACAGAGGACGCATGACCGGCACAGCCACAAGGGGAAATCACATCACCTACGGCAAATTCGGTCTGATTGCGCAGGAACCCGGATGGATAAAGTCCAATCAGATTGAGGCGGCCCGTGTCGCGATGACAAGATCCATCAAAAGGGGCGGCAAGGTATATATCAAGATATTTCCGCACAAACCCGTGACGAAGAAACCTGCGGATGTGCGCATGGGTTCCGGGAAAGGCGCGCCCGAATATTGGGTCGCCGTTGTAAAGCCGGGCAGGGTGATGTTTGAAATCGACGGCGTTACGCCGGAGCAGGCGCGGGAAGCCATGCGGTTGGCAGCCCACAAACTCCCCATTAACACGAGATTTGCCGCCAAGGGCGACGAGGACATTAAGGGTGGTGAGGCAAGATGAATTTGGAAAAGATCAGGGAAATGACCGAAACGGAATTGAACAATGAGCTGAAGAAGATGAAGAATGAACTGTTCAATCTCAGATTTCAGCATGTGACGGGTCAGCTTGAGAATCCCATCAAACTGCGGAACGTCAAACGTGACATCGCGCGGGTCAAGACCATCATGCGGGAGAAAGAATTGGTGAAAGCGCAGTCTATCGGATAACAGAAAGGAGGATGTGCCGTGCAGACGGAAAGAAACGCCAGAAAGACAAGAGTCGGCATCGTCGTAAGCGACAAAATGGACAAGACCATCACGGTTGCGGTGGAAGACTTTGTGAGACATTCCCTTTACGGTAAGGCTGTGAAGCGGACGAAGAAGTTCAAAGCCCACGATGAGGAAAATCAATGCAACATCGGCGACAAGGTGCGGATTATGGAAACCAGACCCCTGTCGAAAGACAAGCGGTGGCGCTTGGTGAACGTGATCGAGAAAGTGAAATGAGGAGGCGCCCGCAATGATTCAGACAGAGACAAGATTGAGAGTGGCCGACAATTCGGGTGCGAAGGAATTGCTCGTCATTCGCATATTGGGCGGCACCGGCCGGCAATATGCCAATATCGGAGATATCATCGTCTGCGCCGTCAAGGAAGCGACGCCGGGCGGGTTGGTGAAAAAAGGCGACGTCGTGCGCGCGGTCATCGTCCGAACCCGGACGGGCGCCCGACGGAACGACGGCAGCTACGTGAAATTCGATCAGAACGCGGCGGTCATCATCAAAGATGACAAAACGCCTTTGGGTACGCGCATATTCGGTCCCGTGGCGAGGGAACTTCGCGAGAAAAGTTTTATGAAGATCGTATCGCTGGCGCCGGAAGTATTGTAGGAGGCGGGGCAAAATGAAGATCAAAAAAGACGATACCGTGATGGTCATCACGGGGAAAGACAAAGGCAAACACGGAAAGGTGTTAAAGGTCTACCCGAAGCAGTGCCGGCTGATTGTGGAAGGCGTCAATATCCAGACCAAGCACCAGAAGCAGACGCGGAAAGCGCGGGCCGAGATCAAGCACCAGGAAGGTCCGATCCATGTTTCAAACGTCATGTATTACGAAACATTGCACGATCGCAGGGAAAAAATCGGGACGCGGCAGGACGACGGTGGTCAGCAAGGCGCGCAGCACGACCGCAAGGAAAAAGCGCCCAAGCGGGTTCCCACGCGGATCGGATATACGTTTGTGAACGGACGCAAGGTTCGCGTGTCGAAGAAGACCCGCAACACGATCGATTGAGGGAGGAGGAACCGAATTGACGGCGAGATTACAGGAAGTGTACAGCAATGAGGTCTTTGATTCCCTGCGCGGGAAATTTCAATACGGCAACGTGATGCAGGTACCGAAATTGGAGAAGATCACCATCAACATGGGGTTGGGGGAAGCGAAAGACAATCCCAAGATGATGGAGACCGCAGTGGAGGAACTGGCTCTCATCAGCGGTCAGCGGCCGGTGGTCACGAAAGCGAGAAAGTCCATCGCGAATTTCAAAGTGCGGGCGGGTATGCCCGTGGGCGCGAAAGTTACCCTGCGGGGCGAAAACATGTATGTGTTTGCCGACAAACTGTTCAACATCGTGCTTCCGAGGGTGCGCGACTTCCGGGGCGTGTCGAAGAACGCGTTTGACGGCAGGGGCAACTACGCCATTGGGTTGAAAGAACAGTCCATCTTTCCCGAGATCGTCTACGACAGAATCGACAAGATCAAGGGAATGAACATCATTTTCACGACGACGGCCAAAACAGACGAGGAAGCGGCGGAGTTGCTGAGATTGCTCGGCATGCCGTTTGAGAAGTAGAAAGCGAGAGCGGGACATGGCAAAGACATCTCTTAAAGTCAAACAGCAGCGAAAACCCAAGTACGCGTCTAGGGCGTACACGAGATGCAGGATATGCGGGCGACCGCATTCCGTACTGAAAAAATATGGGATATGCAGAATCTGTTTCAGAGAGCTTGCCTATAAGGGGGAAATCCCCGGCGTCAAAAAAGCGAGCTGGTAGATTGCGCGTGCCGTCCTCCGCGGATGCGGCGCGCGCCCGGCGCGGAGCGCCGGTTTCGGCGGATCGGCGGAACGGCGTCGGGAGAGGGACAGGCAAGGA
>JAISML010000050.1 GCA_031276775.1 Eubacteriales Family XIII. Incertae Sedis bacterium
ATGCCGACGCCCTTCACGACCTGTCCGAGCAAAGCGGCGGGGGCGTCCCCCGTATGGCGGTACGAGAGCAAATCCAGACCGGCGACGCCTTTCGCCTGCAGGGCCTGCGCGTGAGCGACAATTTCCTCCGGCGTTCCGTCCAGGATGGAAGGATGCCCGTACACCTTTCCGGCAAACGGATAGTACTTGACGCCCGTACCCGCGAGGAAATCCCGGATGGAATCGAAGTACACGGTTCCCATAAGGATGTCAAACCCCGCTTCCACCGCAATCCCGGCGCCGGCCAAACCCTCTTCCTCGGAAAGGGACACGACCTCCAACGAAACCGTTTTCCCGGCTTCTTTCATGACCTTTACGAGATCCTTCATCTCTTCCGCAGGCAGCCCCATGTCTTTAAATCCCCAATTCACGACATCCAACGAACGGCAGGCAAGAAAGCACTCCTTTGCGTTCTTTACGGTTTCGTCGTTGTAAGTCAGCATGACAATCAGATTTTGTTTCATATTTTCCTCCGTTTCACCGCCTTGCCGCGGCACAAATTCCGCATGAAAGCCAATGTCGATTCAGGTTTTCACGCTACCCTCCGCATAAACCTCTACAGGTTCATGATTCTTCTGATATTTTCACCGGCAATTTTGCCGAAAACATCCTCATTTCCATCCGCGGCAATTTGGATCTTAAGCAGTTCCATCCGAAAATCATTGCCCGGCCAATCCGTGCTCATCACAATCCTGTCGGCGCCCACCTGTTTGATCGCCGCTTTCACGGAAAACAGTTCCGCCGTGGAGGTATCCAAATAAATATTCCCGTTGCGTTGCGCGACACGAATCGCATCATCGCAAAAGTTCAAAGCGCACATATGGCCGAGCAAAAAGCGCACCTTCGGAAACGAACGGGCAAGTTCCTCGAAATAAAACGGGTGGTCGTTTTCTTCGGAGCCGCCGTGGGAAAAAACGGGCACGCCGTATTCCCCGCAGATCGCGATCAGCGGATCCAACAAAGCGTGATCCCCCAATTGATAACCGTGCAATCTCGGATGCAGTTTCAACCCTTTCAATCCTTTGTCCAAGTAATGCCTCAACGTCGCCCCGGCGTCCGGCAGACGCGGATTGATCATGCAAAAGCCGAACAACCGATCCGGATGCGCGTTCTGCGCCTCTACGACATAGTCATTGTTGATGGCCTGCGCAACGGTGCAGACGCCCGCCATATCGACGCCCGCCACGTCCATTTCACGCAGGATGCGCTCCACGCTCATCCCTTCGTCAAGAAAACCGCCCGCCTGTTCGCCGACCCATATATGATTGTGATGATCGATAATCATCGTTCCCCTCCTTCGGCGCTTCGCCCTCAACGGTTTTGTTTTGGATTGACCAGCGTTCCCGTGCCCGGTTTTCCGACGATCTCCCCGTCTTGCATCACCACGTGTCCCATGACGATCGTCGCAACGGGCGCCCCCCGCAGCCGGAACCCGTCATACGGCGTGTATTTGGTCTTGCTGTACATGTCCTCATGCCTGACCGTCCACTCTTTGTCCATGTCCACGAGCGTCATGTCCGCATCGGCGCCCGGCAGGATGCACCCTTTGCGCGGATAGATGCCGAAGATCTGCGCGGGATTCGCCGCCATGCAGGCGACGACGCGTCTGATGTCCATCTCCCCTTTGTTGACGCGATCCAGCAGGATCGCCAGACTTGTCTGCACGCCGATCGTCCCGGGCAAGGTATCCCACCAGCTTTTTTCAAATTTCTCCTCATGGGAATGCGGCGCGTGATCCGTCGCAAGCGCTTCGATCTCACCGTTTGCCAGACCTTGAAAGAGAGCATCCGCGTCTTCGCGATAGCGGATCGCCGGGATTACGCGGATGCCGCCACCGTACTTCGCATAATCCTCCGCGCTGAAAGTGAACCAGGCGGGTCCGACGTCGGAAGTCACCCGGATCCCTTTCTTCCTGTACTCGCCGATCAGAGCCAGACCCCGCGCGGAAGTGAGATGCGTGATGTGCACACGGCACCCGGACGCCTCCGCGAGCGCAAACGCTCTTGTGAGCGCCGAGAGTTCGACGATGTCGGGACGCGCTTCCACGTGCGCCAAAAAATCTTTCCTGTCCCGTCCCGTTTCCTGCAAACGTTTTGTGAAATTCTTCACGAGTTCCATGTCTTCGGCGTGGATGTTCACCACATAGTCGTGCTTTGCGATCTGCCTGAAGATATCCGCGGCCTCATCATTGTCCGGCAAATAATACCCCTCGGGCAATTCCCAGTCGAAAGTGCTCAAATCCCACTTGAACCCGCAGACGCCCGCTTCGATCAGACCGTCGATCTGATCGAGATTGTTGACCAAATACGCATAGATCCCGTAGTTGACATACGACTTTTCTTCCGCGATCTTCCGCTTGATTTCAAAATTCTCCACGTTCAATGTCGGCGGCTGCACATTCGGCATGTCAAAAACGGTCGTCACGCCGCCGGCGGCGGCGGCCATGGAACCCGTGGCAAAATCCTCTTTGTACGTCAGCCCCGGATCCCGGAAATGAACGTGTACATCCACGCAACCGGGCAAAAGATATTTGCCTTCCGCGTCGATCGTCCGGATCG
>JAISML010000161.1 GCA_031276775.1 Eubacteriales Family XIII. Incertae Sedis bacterium
GGAAAACGGCTCCGTCACCGCAGAGCGACTCAAAGACCGGATCTTGGACATGGAACGCATGATAGGGGATCTCACGGGATTGGTGGGAAAGATCGAACAATCGGCAGGTCAGCACGCCAAGTCGGCAAACGAGATATACAAAGGGATCGCGTTGCTCAACTCCATCGTGCAGGCGGATTCGGCCATGGCCGAGGAAACTGCGTCCGCGGGACTGGAACTGTCTCAGACGGCAAGCGCTTTGAACAAAGAGTTGGCGTTTTTCCGCTTGGACGCCTCCGGCGCCGGGGCGTCGGAAAAAGGCGCAAAACGCGACGGGGACGGTTAGTTCCCGCGGCGCGGCGATCCGCAAAAAATGGTCGGAAATTGGCAGGTTATCACCACAATCGCAAAATCGCAAAAAATTACGGAGGTTCTATGCGCAACAGGAAAGAAAACGTTATCGCCCGACATCCGCGCCGGCTGTCTGCTTTGCGCCCCGGCGGGAAGGGAAGCCGCATCGCAAAACTGAGTTGTCTTTTTCTGTTGGCGGCGGTTTTGTCGATCATGCCGGGATGCGGAAGCAAAGCTTCTTCCGGCGGGGAAGACGGGGAAGCGCCCGCGCCCATCGTGCCGGCGCCGCCGGAAGAAACCTTTTTCTTTCCCTATACGGGAGAGGAAACGGGCGATCCGTTCAAGGTCAAAAATGTGCCGCTTTCGGTGAAGATCGAGAATTCCGCCGCCGCCCGTCCCCAGATGGGTCTGAACCGAACCGACGTCGTCTACGAAACGATGGTGGAAGGGGGCGAAACGCGGTTCAATTGCATCTTTCAAAGCCAAATCCCAGAGGAAGTCGGACCGGTTCGCAGCGCCCGCCTTTCGGATCTGTGGATCGTCCCGCAGTATCAGGGACTGTTTTTCTATTCGGGCGGCAATACCGACGTGGTGCAGAAGATCCGCGCCTCCGATATCGCGGATATGTCCCACAGCGTGGCTTCGGCGATCTTTCGCCGGGTTGATTTTCGGTCGGCGCCCCACAATCTCTATCTCCGGTTGGACAAAGGGTATGAAACCGCCCAATTGAAAGGGTTTGGAACCCGTTCCGACAGTCTTGCCCCGTTGAACCACGGCTCCGTCGACGCCGCGCCAACGGCTTCCGCAGGCGCGATTACGCTGAACTTCGGCGGATCCGACATCCGTTGGGATTGGGATGCGGAGCGGGGCGTCTATCTTCGTTCCCAATCGGGGAAGGCGCTCACGGACGCGGTCGACGATCAACAGGTCTTTACGGTCAATGTGGCCGTCCTGTACGCCGATTACGCGCAACAGGCGATGCTTGACCCTGCGGGCAGTCCCACATACGACACGACGCTCGGCGGGACGGGCAAAGCCATCCTGTTCAGGGACGGCCGGCAATACGAATGCGCATGGAAAGCCGACAGGCATACGCCGCCGAGCCTTACGAACGCCGCCGGCGAAACGATACCCTTGAAGCCCGGGCGCACCTGGTTTGAAGTTTTGCCGCCGCGCGGCTCGATCCGGACGGAATAGAGCTTTGCGTCACGCGTACGGCGCGCGGGGCGATTCCGAATGAACAGCAAAAACAAATGGGGCTGTCTCAATATTAATGAGACGGCCCCTTTCGTTGCGAAAGCATAAATTGCGGGATGGGACAAAAAATCCCAAACCTACGCTTTTGTTTCGTCGTCCTTTTCCGCTTCCTGCGCGTCGGCGGTATCCGTCACGGATGTTTCGGCTTCGCCCGACGCGTCGGAGACTTCCGCTCCGTCGTTTCCCGGGGTATCTTCCGTGTCCGGGGTCTGCGCCACAGCTTCTTCGGCGGATTCCTTCTTCGTGGAACGCGTTTTTGAGACGGCCCGATCCTCCGCGCCCTCCCCGGCTTCCTTGTCGGCGCCGCTTTCTTCGATCGCCGGCGCGGCCGCTTTCGCGGGTTTCTCCGTCTTTGACTTTACGGGCGGCGAGGGCTTGTTTGCCTTTTCAAGGAGCGCCTCCTGCCCGAATGCCGATCGAAACGTTGCGGTGATCCGGGAAATCTTTCTGGACGCCGTATTCCTGTGGACGGTGCCTTTCGACGCCGCCTGCATGAGCTTCTTCTCAGCAAGCGCCAACTTTTCTCTTGCCGTTTCCTTGTCGCGCGCCGCAACGGCCGATTCCAGATCTTTCAAAATCTCTTTCAGCCGCGACTTTACCCGCTTGTTTCTCTGCGTTTTCTTCTCGATTACGCGGATCCGTTTCTTCGCCGATTTGATGTTTGCCATTCCTGCCTCCAATCCGTTATCTTTCCTGTAACAGTATAAGCCGGGATACTCGCAATTGCAAGGAAAATTTTTCTCCGGTATAATGGTGGATAACATGGGAAACATACGGAATTTTTCAATTATCGCGCACATCGACCACGGGAAATCCACCCTCGCGGATCGCATCCTCGAACGCACGGGGGCGGTTCCGGACCGGGAGATGAAGGATCGGTTTCTCGACGACATGGAACTGGAACGGGAGCGGGGCATCACCATCAAACTCCGGGCTTCGCGCCTGACTTACCGCGCGAGGGACGGCGAGGAGTACGTCCTGAACCTCATCGATACGCCGGGTCACGTGGATTTCACCTACGAAGTGTCGCGGAGCCTCGCCGCCTGCGAGGGGGCGGTG
>JAISML010000166.1 GCA_031276775.1 Eubacteriales Family XIII. Incertae Sedis bacterium
CGCGATCCGCGCGGTGACGCTGCTCGCGATGATCGTGGGCGGCGCCAGCGGTTTCGGCGCGCTGACAAGATAGGTGACAGGCTTCAGCCCGACGGCATGCGCCGCCCCGGTTGTGTAAAACCGATCACTTTCGGTCGGCGTCCAATCGACGACGCCGCCATCCTCCTCCTCTTCCGACGTATCCGTCGCATCGTCCGGATCGCCGTCATCCCCGGTTTCCGCACCGTCCACGTCGCCGACCGTACCGCTTCCGTCATCCCCGGTTTCCGCGCCGTCCGCGTCGCCGCCCGTACCGCTTCCGTCATCCCCGGTTCCCGCACCGTCCGCGTCGTCGGTATCCCCGGTTTCCGCGTCGTGTGTGCCGTTCAGCGACACATCCGCGTAATTCTTCGTCGTAAATCCTTTTAAAACCTGACCGTGCTCATAGCGTACGGCCGTGATGTACTCATCCTCTTCCAGTCCGAGATCGGAAACGGCAAGATGCGTCCTCGCGTTCGTCGGGATATCTCGCGCCCACAATTTGTACCCCGTGTTCGGGTAGATGGCTCTTTTTTTCGGATTGTTCGGATTCGCTTCGTTCGTGGTCATTGCGGACACGTTGGAATAGACGGTTTCATCGTCCGTTTTGTTCGTCTTGTACCACACATTCATCAACCCGTCGTAGTCCCCCCACGATACCGCCGTCCACAATTCACGCACCCTGATCAGATCCTCGGACACGGCTTCCAAGGGGTCGTCGACGACAAATTCATCCGCTTTCACGTCGGCGGTGGAACGATAGTCGATGTCGTAATGATAGGTTTCGCTGTCCGTATTGTCAATCCCCTCTTCCCCGGGCAAGGATTGGTAAGCGGCGGAAGTCACTCTGATCGTATCCTTGTCCACTTCGCAGCCTATGGCGATCGGCATATTTTTGAACACTTGCACGGCATTCGTCGGATTGTCCGAAATCGTAAACTGCCGAACCGGGCTTTGACCGCTTTCCTCCGCCGACCCGTAACTCGGATTCGCCCTTATTTCCGTGATTTTAAACATTCCGGCGCCGAGCCCGGGAAACACCAGGAGTCCGTTGCCGTCCGTCACGCCGGTTCCGGCGTCCTGCCACGCGCCTCCGACATATCGTTCCAGGCGAAACGCCGTGTCGGAAACGGGCTGCGCCGCGTCGGTCCGCTGTTTCACGACGGTGGCGACGGACCATGAAACAGTTGCGGACGCGGATTCAACAGCGTTCACCGTATAATACTTGGCCATATCCTGATAACCGCTCTTCCCCGTAAACGCGATCACGGACGGGATAAAGTAATCGGCGCTCACGGAAATACCGGCCGTTCCGCTCGCATACAGGCCCGATATGGGGACATAGACATAAAAAGGCGTCGCGTTCGGTATCCCCGCAAGCGCCGTCCCTGCGGCGGCGCCGATATACGTTCCCGTTGGCGCCCCGGTGAGCGACGCGAATCCGTTGGTGGCGTTGTCCACCTGAAAGGGGCCGAAGCGGCGGTACGTCCCGTCAAACGTCTGCGCCGTCCTGTCAGCCGGTTGACTGATGTAAGAACGTGTGTCCGGCAGCCCGCCGGCGGCGCGCCCGTACAGCGCCCAGGCCGCGTCGACCACCTTTTGGCTTTCGCCCTTTCCGCCCGGCGTACCGGCGCGCGTCCGCAAGGAATTCATGTCGAGGCGATGCCCGTAACCACTGGAATTGTAAGCCCAGACGACGAGTTGGGTCACGCACCTGGCCTGATCCTCGCTCAGACTGTATCCCTCGATGGCCAAGACATTCGGATACCCGTAATACAGCGCGGCTTTGATCTGTTCCGAAGGCTCATAACTGTCGGGGTAATATGTTCCGTTGGGCGCCGCCCTGCCTTCGTTCAAACAGTAAGCAACACCGCCGTCTGCGGTATGGTAGCGGGCGCCCGAATCAATGCCGTTGCCGTCCGCCTCCCCGGAGACCCACTTCGTTCCCGCGTAACTGTAGATCGTATCGGCGGCGGCATGACAGGAAAGCGCCGTGAACGCGAAGCAACCGGCAAACACAAGGAGCGCCGCGGCAAAAGAAGCGAACCGCCGAAACACTTTTGGCAACATGGGGTAACTGTTCATTGCACTTTCTTGCATCATGACCATATGACGCAAAACTCCTCTCTTCAATCGACAAGCGGCAAAAGCCCCGGGCGCTGATTCAAACCGCAAAGGTTCAAGACAGATTCCGTGACCGGCGATATTCCATTTTTCGCCTTATATTTACATATATTACCATTAAAGATTTTATTTGTCAATTGGTTTTTCCCACATCCGCGCTACCCTGCGGAAACGGCGGTTACGGTGCGAGGCAAAGACCGGACGGGAGCGGCGCGCACGAAAAAGGCGGCGGTTTCCCGTCGCCTTTCAATCAGTTCTTTCGGTTCTTTCTGAAGTCCTGCGGGCGTTTCCCCCGTTTAGATGATACCCTGGTCGAGCATCGCCTGCGCAACTTTTTTGAAGCCCGCGATGTTCGCGCCGAGGATATAATTGCCTTCCTGCCCGTACTCTTTGGACGCGTTGTCAATGTTGTGGAAGATATCCACCATGATGCGCTTCAGTTTCGCGTCCACTTCTTCGAAGGTCCACGACAGGCGTTCGCTGTTCTGCGACATTTCAAGGGCGGAAGTGCCCACGCCGCCCGCGTTCGCGGCCTTTCCCGGGAAGAACGCAATCCTGTTTGCGACGAAGTAATCCGCGGCGTCCTGCGTGGAAGGCATATTCGCGCCTTCCCCGATGATCTTCACGCCGTTGCCCACCAAGGTCTTGGCGTTGGCAAGGTTCAATTCGTTCTGGGTCGCGCAGGGCAGTGCGATATCCACGGGGATGTCCCAAACGCTGCCCTCGCCGACGGCCTTATGCGTGGCGTCGCTGTGCTTGGCCGCATAATCGGTGAGTCTGCCTCTCTGCACCAATTTGATCTGCTTGATGGTGTCGAGATTGATGCCGGCGGGATGATGGACATACCCGTTGGAATCCGTCATGGTTACGACGTTTCCGCCCAGTTCACGGACTTTCTGCGTTGCGAAGATGGCGACATTGCCGGAACCGGAAACGGCGACCGTCTTGCCCTTGAAAGAATCACCGATCGTGTTGAGATATTCCTCGACCATGTAGACCAAACCGTAACCGGTGGCTTCCGTACGCGCAAGGCTGCCGCCCCAAGTGAGCCCTTTGCCGGTGAGCACGCCCTGAAAAGCGTTTCTGATCCGCTTGTACTGACCGAACAGAAAACCGATCTCCCGTCCGCCCACACCGATATCTCCGGCGGGCACGTCGGTGTCGGGACCGATGTGACGTTGCAGTTCGGTCATAAAGGACTGGCAGAAACTCATCACTTCGTTGTCGCTCTTTCCTTTGGGATCGAAATCGGAACCGCCTTTGCCGCCGCCGATGGGAAGACCCGTG
>JAISML010000204.1 GCA_031276775.1 Eubacteriales Family XIII. Incertae Sedis bacterium
CATGTCTACACAGTGATACCGCTCATTGCAGGGTTTGAGCGCAACCCCGATCTCACCGCCTCGGGACATGCGGATCGGGCGGCGGAAGCGCTCTTGGAAATTCAGGCATTGATGGGGTCGGAGGACGGCATCGCGTTTTGATAGGCGCTTATTTCAGCTCGGCGGACAGAACGCGGTCGTTGCCCGCCAGATCCTTGCGGACGGAGACCTCCCCGAATCGCTCCGTTTCGTCGATGAGCGCCCGCACCCTGTCCGCCTGATCGTAGCCGATCTCCAGGAACAGCGCTCCGTTTTTTCTCAGGCGCGGCGGCGCGCCCGAGATGATCCTCCGGTGAAAATCAAGACCGTCCGCACCGCCGTCCAAGGCGTGAAGCGGTTCGTGTTCGATGATTTCCCGTTGCAGGGTCATGAGCGCATCGCTGCTGATGTAAGGGGGATTGGCCGCGATGACGTCAAAGCGCGCGCCGCCGAATCCTGTCTTGAACGCGGCATAGATATCGCTTTTCACAAATTTCACGCGCTTTGCGACCCCCAGGTTGGACGCGTTGATCGCCGCGACTTCCAGAGCTCCGGGATCCACGTCCGACGCGGTGACCTTCAAATCGGCGATTTCCTTTGCCAAACTGATCGCGACGACCCCGCTGCCGGTGCAGAGTTCCAACACGCGTCGCGCGGTTCCGCGCGCCCTGAGCCACTCGATGATCGCCTCTGCCACCGTTTCGGTGTCCATCCTCGGAATCAACGTCCGCTCATCGACGAAAAACGAATGCCCCATGAAATCCTGACCGTTGGTGAGATATTGCGTGGGCGTACCGCCCGCCCGCTTCTGCACAAGTTCAAAAAAGCCCTCGCAGTAGCTGTCGTTGATCTCGCGCGACCAGTTCATGAATATCCTTCGCGCGTCATAATGCATTGCGTGACACAGCAAGATTTCCGCATCGCGCTTGCAATCCTCGTCGCCCGCGTCGCGCAGAATATTTTCCGCCACCTTGAGTATCTCTTTGATCTGCAATCCCATCTCATTCCTTTGCGGGCGGTTCGGCTTCTTCCGCAGGGATCGGCACACCCATCGCTTTCAATTCTTCCGCAGGGGCCGCTGCCCCCTGCGGCGGCAATTGCTGTTTTGGCGCGGGCGCGCCGTCCGTATCGCAAATTCCTTCGTATGCGGGCGTGGACGGCGAAACCAACACCGCTTTCATCGCGGCGATGGCGACTTCCAACTGGCGTCTGTCCGGCTTGCGCGTGGTCAGCTTCTGCAAAAGCAATCCGGGCACGCTGAGTATCTTGACCGCGGGCGACAGGCTGTTGCCCGCCCACCTGAGCAGTTCGTAGGACAGTCCGGCGATGATGGGAATCAGCGCAAGGCGCGAAAGGATGCGCACCGCCAGATTCGGCCAACCCAAAACCGAAAAGAGCAGAAGCGCGATGACCATGACAAACATCAGAAAACTGGTGCCGCACCGGGGATGAAGCGTTTCAAATTTCCCGCAATTCTCCGGCGTCAGGGCAAGACCGCTCTCAAAACAATGAATGCAGGAGTGTTCCGCTCCGTGAAATTGAAACACCGTACGGATGTCTTTCATGTTGGAAATGAGGACAATATAGAGTACAAAGAGGAGAATCCGAAACAGACCTTCCGTCAAATTCAGCGCGATATCGCTCTCCATCCATCGACCGAAGACGTTTACAATCCAAGTGGGCGCGATGATGAATATCCCGACGGTAAAGACGAGCGCGAGCGCAACGGATGTGGCAAGCGCGAGATTCAGCGGCGCTTTTTCCCCGAAACGCTTTTGCAGCCACAGCGTAAACCGTCCCGCATCGTCGTTTCCGCCGTCCTCTTCGCTCTCACAGCTTTCCAGCAGTTCTGCGGAAAGCATGAGCGTTTTGACGCCCGTGACCAACGAATCCGCAAATACCAAGATTCCTCTGACGACGGGTATCCTGTACCATCTGCCCCGTTTTTTCAGCAACTGCGTTTTCATGTACAGGGAAGAGTCCGGCAACCGCACCACGACCGCAGTGCGATCCGCTCCTTTCATCATGATTCCTTCCATGACGGCTTGACCGCCTATTTTGGTCGGGCAGGCATCCTTGATGAAGATTTTCTCAAAATCCATCTATCCTCTTTCGCTTTCAAATATCTTTCGGATGATCTGAATGAAATCCGCATTGCACCGGGTATGCGCAAGATGATCGATGATCATCTCCGTGACCTCCTGCGTGCCGAGGTTGGACATCGCGCGGCGCATGAGCCAGATGGCTTCCAATTCCTCGGAGTCCATGAGCAGATCTTCCCGTCTGGTGCCGGATTTGTTCAGATTGATGGCGGGGAAAATGCGTTTTTCCGAGAGTTTTCGATCCAGATGAAGCTCCATGTTTCCGGTGCCTTTGAATTCTTCAAAGATGACGTCGTCCATGCGGCTGCCCGTTTCCACGAGAGCTGTCGCCAATATGGTGATGCTGCCGCCCTCTTCCATGTTTCGGGCGGCTCCGAAGAACTTCTTCGGTTTGTGAAGCGCGCCCGGGTCGAGTCCTCCGGACAGGGTTCTTCCGGAAGCGGGCACCACCAGGTTGTACGCGCGCGCCAACCGCGTGATGCTGTCCAACAGAATGACCACATCCTTGCCGTATTCCACGAGCCGTTGCGCGCGGGCGAGTACCATCTCCGCCACCTTTACATGATTCTGCGGCAACTCGTCAAAGGTAGAATAGATCACCTCTCCTTTGATGGAGCGTTGCATGTCGGTCACTTCTTCCGGACGTTCGTCCACGAGAAGGACGATCATTTCGCATTCCGGATGGGTTTTTTCGATGGTGTTCGCGATGCTCTTCAGGAGAATGGTCTTCCCCGCCTTGGGAGGCGCCACAATCAGTCCCCGCTGACCTTTCCCGATGGGCGACACGATGTTGATAAGACGCATGGACAGGTTCTTGGGGCTGTCTTCCAGATTGATCCGCTCATTTGGGAAAATGGGCGTCAGACTT
>JAISML010000226.1 GCA_031276775.1 Eubacteriales Family XIII. Incertae Sedis bacterium
TTGCCGCCGCCGCCGCCGATCCCGACCACGATGATTTTCGCCGACGTTTCAACATCGCGTTCAAACACCAATCTTCCTTCCTGTAACATTCTGTCACATCCTCCCAAAACACCGACCGCCGCCGATTCGGATCCGCTCACCCGACATCGGCCAATCGTCTTTGAACATAATAATTGATTATATCATAACCGACAGCGCGTTTGTAGCATTTTTGCAAGATACGTCCATACCGGCGCAATTGCCGTTTCCGATCAAATCAAAGTCGGACGGACACGCCCCGGCCGCGCCGCGCCGACCGGAAACGGGACGGCGCGCAGGCGCGGATTCATATCGCGGACGGACGCTGCGGTTTCACGCGTCCTCCGCGGGCGTAAACGTGCAAGTCCCGTTTCCGCTCATGATGATCGTGCCGCGTTCCACATTCTGCGCCCGGAGATCCAGGATCACCTTTTTCAGCGCTTCGATGTTTTTTTCGAGGTTGGCGTAAGTCCCCTTGCAGATCAGCCCGTCGTAGACGTAAGCCTTCACCACGATGTCCGAAGCGAGGATCCGCTTGAAAAACAGATCGCTTTTTTCCACGGTCCGGAGAAAGCGTATCGTATCCGCAAGCAGGGCGTTTTCCGTGACGACGAGCGCCTCTCCCGGCTTGGCTTTCGTGATCTTCAGGTTTTCCACGATCGGCAGCGGCGGCGGCTCGGCCGTTTCCCGAAGCGCCATGCCGTCATAGTCCACGACCGTATATTTCTCGCCGTTCCTGACGATGAACCGTTCCGTGCGCTCCCTGACCGAAATGACGATGGTATGAAAAGGCTTCCGGGAGATCTCCGCAACTTCGATGTAGGGATCCGAGAGCAGACGTTCCTCCGCTTTGCCCATGCTCGTTTCGAACATGTTCGTTCCGATGCGCACCCCCGAGAGCTCTGCAATCCGCTTGTTCGTATAATGCGTATTGCCTTCCGTTTCGATCACGCGGACGTTGAACAGATCGGAGGTTATGAAAAAGTACAATCCGACGCCCAACGCGACGATGAGGAGGAATTTCAGCAGATAATGCTTTTTCCTACGTTTCTTTCGCTTCCGTCCGGCATCGCGCCGATCCGCATGCGCATATTCCGCGTCCGCCCTGTCCGCCCGCGTCTCGGCATTGCTCCATTTTGCGTTTTGAGCGGCGCTCCGCCCGTTTCCGCGATCGGGCGATTCCCGATCCAATCCGCCCCGATCGGTTCTTTCCTGTTTTTCGGCACGATGATCGTGAAACCTCTTTTTCATCTCCGCCTTTCAACGCTTTCCAGAATATGATCGTGGATGATGTCCGTCGCGTCGGGTCGTCCCAAGGCTTTCGCCGCATCGGACATTCTGTTCAACACCGCTTTGTTGGCTTTCAATCGCAGCACTTCGTCCCGCAAGGTCTTTGGCGTCAGTTTTCCTTCGTCCATGAGGATCGCCGCGCCTCGATCCCCGAGCGTCCTTGCGTTGAAATACTGATGATTCCCCGTGACGTTGGGCGACGGGATGAGGATGGAAGCCCGCCCGGTGACCGCAATCTCCGAGACCGTCATCGCGCCGCTCCGCGCGATGATCAAATCCGACGCGGCGAAGTATTCATGAATGCTCTCCGAATATTCGATGACATGTATCTTCCGGTTCCGCGTCACGCCCGCGTCTGAGAGTTTCCGTACGACGTCTTTGTGCATCTTCGCGCCCGTAATGAAAAACACTTCGATACCGTTTTCGTCTTTCATGTCGATCAGCATGTCCGAAACCACCTCGTTGATGCGATCGGCCCCGTTGCTCCCTCCGAATACCAGCAAGGCCAAATCCCCCGGGGCGATTCCGATTTTCTCCCTGTAACGCATGGCGCCCGCCGTGAGAAAAGCGCGCCGCACAGGGTTGCCCGTCACGACGATTTTGCGGGGATCCCTAAAATGTTTCGCACACTCCCCGAAAGCGACAAAGACCGTGTCCGCGTATTTTTCGGCCAATCTGTTCGCCATGCCCGGAATGACGTTCTGTTCGTGAATGAATGTTCCGAGCCCCGCCCGTCTCGCCTCCCGGATCACCGGACCGCAGACATAGCCGCCCGTTCCGACGGCGATGGTCGGCTCAAAGTCCGCAAAGATGCGCCGGATCTGCCGACCCGACGCCGCCAAATCCTTCAGCGCCGCAACATTCCTGAAAAGGTTGCGGCGATCAAAGCCCCGCACGTCGATGTAGCGGATCTCATACCCGTTGCGCTCCACGATCCCCGCGCCCATCTCCTTTTTCGCACCGATGAACAGGATCTCCGCGCCGGGATCTTTGCGCCGAATCTTCTCCGCGACCGACAAAGCCGGATACAGATGACCGCCGGAAGCGCCACCCGCCATGACGACCCGCAGTGCGCCTTTTGCATCTTTCATACCGCCGCCTCCGTTTGCGGCGCCCCGGCCGCTTTCAATTTCCGGTTTCTCTTCTTCTCTTTCTTTTTCTTCTTATTGCGCGGCGGTCTTTCGGACATCCGCGAGATGTTCATCATGATGCCCATGGAGCCCATGAACAGCAGGATCGCGTTGCCGCCGTAACTGACCAAAGGCAGGGTGACGCCCGTGGGGGGCAACAGCCCGGTCACCACGCCGATGTTCATGACCACCTGCAGAGCCAGCATGACGGTGACGCCCGCCGCAGTCAGCATGGCGAATCGATCCGGCGCGTTGAGCGCCACAAGCATACAGCGCCATATCAGCAGAAGATAGACGATGAGCAAAGCGATGCAGCCGATGAAGCCCAATTCCTCCCCGATGATTGCAAAGATGAAATCGTTTTGCGCCTCCGGAAGATAGAGGGCTTTCTGAACGCTGCGCCCCGGACCCGCGCCCGTCACGCCGCCGGCGCCGAGTGCCAAAATCGATTGGCAAAGCTGATAAAATTCGCCTTGGGCGTCGGCAAAGGGATCCCAATAACCCATGAGGCGGTTTTTGTGTTCGCCGCCGTCATTGGTTAAGATCAGCGCGAACACAATCCCTCCGGCCGCGCCGAGCATGCCCGCGATGTGCAAAATATTGCCTCCTGCGAAGAAAAACATCGCAAGGATGATACCGCATACGATGAGCGCCGTGGACAGATTGGGTTGCATATAGATCAAAATAAAATTGACGATCAGCAGAGCGGCGATCGGCAGGGTTCCGCGCTTAAACGAGCGTATTTGACGCCTGTACTTCGTGCAATACCACGCGACGAACCAGATAGACGTGATCTTCACAATCTCTCCGGGCATGAATGTGGTGGAACCGACCTTGATCCACCGCGTCGCGTAGTTCACCGTATGTCCGAGCGGCGTGAACAGCGCGCAGAGCAACAGAATGCCGCCCACCAACGCAAAAGGCGCAAGCGAGCGGTAAATTTTGTACGGAACGAACATGAGCGCGATCATGAAGACGAAACCTGCGGACGCCCAAAACGCACTGCGGAACAGGTAATGGTACGGACCGATATTCGCGTCTATGGTGCCGTAATAGCTGGCGCTGAACACCATAATCACGCCGAACACGGTGAGAATCAACACCAAGACAAGGAGAAAGAAGTCGCCGCGGACGCCGACGGACTTGATGAGGTTTTCCCCGTTTTTCTCACGGTCGCCCATCCCGTTGTTTCTCCCTCCATTCTTCTTTCCGCGCCCGAAGCGCGCCGACAAGGCGTTTGAAATGATCGCCGCGCTCCTCAAATCCGCCGTACATATCCCAACTGGCGCAGGCCGGGGACAGGAGTACCGTATCCCCCGGTTCGGCCAACGCAAAACCCCGTTCGACGCATTCCTCCATATCCGCGCAGATCAGCGCCCCGCGGAAACCCTCCGCCTCCGCCGTCCGCCTGAGCGCATCGGCGGTCTGTCCTATGAGCAGCAGGTGTGACACCTTGCCGCCAAAGGCCCGGATGAACGGCCGAAAATCCGCCTGTTTGTCGTAACCGCCCGCGATCAGGACGATTTGCGGCTGCGCGGCTGCGATGGCCCGCACGGACGCGTCCGGATTGGTTCCTTTGGAATCGTTCACAAATCGAATGCCGTCGATGACGTCCACCGGCTCCATGCGATGCGCCACGCCGCGAAATTCGGCGAGGGTCGCCGCGATGACCGACGGATCGACGCCGCCCCTGTGCGCGATGGCGGCGGCGGCCAAGGCGTTTTCAAGGTTGTGGACGCCGGGTATCCTGAGATCGGAAACGGCGGCAAGATCGACGGGAACCCCGCAGCCGGAGGCAAGGAAGATTCGTCCGCCCTCCGCAAAGGCGCCGCAATCGAGCCGGCGCGTCCTGCTGAACGGAATCTTTGCCGCCTCCCCGGACGCAACCAAACGGCAAACCGCCTCATCGTCACGATTGTAGATCAGAAAGTCCTCCGCCCGCTGATTGGCGAATACTTTTGCCTTGGCCGCACCGTAACATTCCATGGTTCCGTGCCGATCCAAATGATCCGGCGTGATGTTCAATATGGCGGCGATCTTCGGTCGAAACCGACTCGTCGTTTCGAGTTGAAAACTGCTGACCTCCGTCACGAGCACGCGATCCCGTTTCGCTTGCAGCGCCGAACGGATCGCCGGTTCCCCGATGTTTCCCGTCACAGCGCTGTCGATGCCCGCGTTGCGAAACATCTCACCGACGAGGGCGGTGGTCGTGGTCTTGCCGTTCGTACCCGTGATGGCGATAAAGATTCCCCGATCCAGTTCGTAAGCCAATTCCAGATCGCCGGTAAGCGTCGCGCCCGCAGCGACGGCCGCCGTGACGAACGGCAGATCCGAGGGCACGCCGGGACTCATGACGATGTAGTCCCATCGCTCGGCGGGCGGCGTCCGCCCGAAAAACCCGCGCGCGCGCGACGCGCGGATCAGGTCGCGCGTCCGGGGATCCCTGCCCGGATCGCCCGCGTCGTAGACCGCCATGTCCGCGCCGAATGAGGACATCAGTTCCAACGCCGCGACGCCGGATTTTCCCATACCCACGATCAAAGCCTTTTTCCCTTTGTATTTGTTTTCCGAACCCACTGCCTGCCGCAATCCTCCGTTCCCGTGCAAAAACCGTTGGGCGGTATGCGTCTCCGGTATTCCTCCGCCCATCGCCCGCATTTGTTTCCCCGACCGCCGTTTAC
Organism: Eubacteriales Family XIII. Incertae Sedis bacterium; assembly: GCA_031276775.1. GTDB lineage: Bacteria > Bacillota > Clostridia > Peptostreptococcales > Anaerovoracaceae > JAISGB01. The sequence goes on from JAISML010000226.1 coordinate 5,120, forward strand.
ATGGACAATTGTAGCGCCATCACCGCGACGGAAACCGCGCCGAGTAAAAATGTCACGCCGATAAAGACGCCGACGACCCGTTGCTCGGACCAGCCGGACAACTCGAAATGGTGATGCAAAGGCGCCATTTTAAATACGCGTTTCCCCTTTCGAAGCTTATAACTCGCTACCTGTATTATATCAGAAAGCGCCTCGACGACAAAGATCAGCCCCATGATCGGCAAAAACAGTTCCATGCCGAGCAAAAGCGCGGCGGTCGCAATGCCGCCCCCGATCGCGAGCGAACCCGTGTCTCCCATGAAGATCCTGGCCGGATGCCGATTGTAGATGAGAAAGCCGATGCACGCGCCGGCCAACGCGGAGAAAAACGTGGTGTCGAGCAGGTGATCCGTGATGACGAATACCTGCAAATCGTCCGGAACCCGCACTTCGGTCAGCGTCATGGCAAGGATCGCAAGCACCGGATAGAACAGGGACAGCACTGTCGTCACGCCTCCCGCCAAACCGTCCAATCCGTCGGTGAGATTGACGCTGTTGACCATGGACACCACGATGAAAATAATGTAGGGAATGATCCACAGACCAATGTCCACGCGCGTCCACAAAAACGGAATGAGGATCTCCGTGCCCGTGTCCGCAACGTAAACGCAATACAGCGCCACCCCGAGCGCGACGAACAATTGCAACGCGATCTTCTGTTTTGCCGTAAGCCCCAGATTCCTGCGTCTTGTCACTTTCGTGTAATCATCCAAGAATCCGACAAAGCCGAAGATGAGCGCCACCGTCAGGATTACCGCCGTATCGACCGAAAACCGCGCCGAGATCATGGCCGCCGCGCAACCGGAGATGAGACCCGCAAGGATGGCCGCGCCGCCCATCGTGGGCGTTCCCTCCTTTTGGCGATGCGCGTCCGGCACATCTTCATGGATGATCTGCGTCGTCTTCATGCGCCTGAAAAACGGGATCAGAGCCCGTGTGACGACAGCCGTAACGCACAGGGCCACGCTCAATGGGATGAGAAAGTCGAGCGCGAGTGCAAAACCGAGATCGCTCATCCCCTCCCCCCCCGCTTGCCCCGGACCGGACAAACAACATCCGCTCCGTCCGGGGCGCGCACGTTCCGCTCCCTCTCTTTCCCGCCTTCCCCGCAGAGCCCGCGTGAACAGACGGAGGCGCGCGCCTCCGCAAGTGCGCCCACGATCTCTTCCATACGCATGGCGCGGGAACCTTTGACCAAATAAACATCGCCCGGCTTCGCCCATTCGGCGAGAAAATCGATCACAGCCGCATTGTCCGCGAAATGCAACGTTTCCCCGGGACAGGCGCATGCCTCCCGCGCACCGAGATAGATATCCCTCGCTTTCTCTCCCACCGTGATCAGCAGATTTACGCCGGTTGCAGCCGCAAACCGCCCCACCTCCGCGTGCAGGGAAGGGGAACGGTCGCCCAGTTCATTCATGCCCGCCAATACCGCGATCCTGCGACGGCCGGCCACGGCCGTCAGATATTCCAGGGCGCTCCGCATCGACGCGGGTCCCGCATTGTAGGAGTCGTCTATGATCTTGATCCCGTCCCGTTCCAGCAATTGCAATCTGTGCGGCGTACGCGTCATGGATCGCAACAGTTCGGCCGCCCGATCCATGCCGACGCCCAATTCATGCAACACGGCGACCGCGAGCGCGGCGTTCAGACCGTTGTGGAGACCTGCCGCAGGCAAGGCAAACCGCACCGTTTCACCCCCGTGCGTCATCTGAAACGCGATCCCCGACTCCCCTGCGTATTTCACTTCCGTCACACGAAAGTCGCAACGGAGATCCGTGCCTGCGGTCACACATCTGTAGGGACCGGTCGGCGCGTCCGCAAGCGCCCGCAGAAGCGGATCGTCGCCGTTGACGACGAGGACGCCGTCCTCATCCAAAAAGGTTGTTATCTCCGCTTTCGCGCGGAAGATGCCGTCGTCGCCGTCAAAATTCTCCCGGTGGGACACACCCACATTGGAGATCACGGCGACGTCGGGACGGGCGATCTCCGCCAAACGTTCGATCTCCCCTTGCCGGCTCATTCCCATCTCCAAGATCAAAACCTCCGTGTCCTCGTCCATTTCAAAGATCGTCCGGGGCACGCCGATGTGATTGTTGTAGTTCTTGTCCGTCCAAACGGTTCTGCGCAAAGCGCCGCAGACGAAAGCGATCATATCTTTCAGCGAGGTCTTGCCGACGCTGCCCGTCACGCCGACGGTCGTCGGATCGATGAGACGACGGTAATATGCCGCCAACGCCTGATAGGCGATCAAGGTGTCGGGCACCCCGATCACGGCTCCGCCGAAATCCTCCGGCGCCGCATCGGGTTTTGAAACCACGATCGCCCCGCAACCGCGCCGGGCAACCTGTGAAAGAAAATCATGCGCGTCGAAACGCTTTCCGCGCAAAGCGAAGAACAGATTGCCCCGGGCAACCGTCCGCGAATCGGACGAAACGCCGCAATACGTATCGCCGTCCCGTCCCGCAAGCAGTCTGCCGCCCACGGCTTTTGCCGTTTCTCCGATGCTCAATGCCTTCAACGTTTTCTCCGTTCTCCGTCAATCCGCCGCCGACTTCCGCCGCAGCTACCCGCCACGCATCCCGCCACGCATTCCGCCGCAGGTACAAGCCACCCGATCCGACCGGCAATCTTCGCCGATCACTCACTGTACAGATACACGGTTCCGCCTTTGTCGATGGAACCCTCCGCTTTGGGATACTGATCCACGACCGTGAAATCCTCCTCGGATTTGGAACCCTGCACCGAATAATTCAATTGCAGGGAGAGCAGGATGCCCTCCGCTTCGCTCACGGGTTTTCCGACGAGCGAAGGCAGGATGATCTTGGCGTCCTGCTGCGCGGCTTTCTCTTCATCCGTGTATTGCGGTTTGATATTCAAATACCGGAGAATGGCCTCGGTGATCTCCCGCACGGCCGGTCCCGCCGTGGTGCTGCCGTATTCCCCGACGCGGGGATTGTCCGCCACCACGAGCACCACAAACCGCGGATCGTCCATGGGGGCGATCGACACCATGGAACCGACGATGTCCGTCGTCGAGTACCGGCCGTCTATGAGTTTCTGCGCCGTTCCCGTCTTGCTGCCTATCCGGTAGCCCGGAACCTTCCCCACCTGTCCGCCCGCGTCATTGGTCACATATTCCATGATGCTTTTCACTTCATCCGCAGTCTGCTTCGAGATCACCTGCCGGAGTATCTCCGTCGGGAATTCCTGTATGATGTTTCCCTCATCGTCGCTGAGCGCCTTTACGATCCGCGGCTTCAGGAGATTTCCGCCGTTGGCGATGGCGCACACGGCGCCGGCCATTTCGATGGGTGTGACGTTCAGTCCCATGCCAAAGGACATGGTGGCCAAACCCACGGGACCGGAACGCCGTTTGTCCTGTATCAGCGGGACGGCCTCCGCAGGCAGATCGACGCCCGTTCTGTCCGTCATGCCGAACAGCTCGAGATACTGATAGAATTTATCGTAGCCCATCTTCTGGATGACCTGCATCATGGCCGGATTGCAGGAATTTCCGACCGCCTGCGCCACGGTCTGCGTGCCGTGCGCGCGCGGGTAATACCAACATTTGATGTTCCGATCCTCCACCTGATAGGAACCTTGGCAGGTGACGGCGGTATCGGGCGTGACGGCGCCCGTTTCAAAGCCGGATGATATGGTGATCAGCTTGAACACGGAACCCGGCTCATACAGATCGCTGACGACCGGATTGCGCCACATGGCATTGAGATATTCCGCCTTTTGCTCATCGGTCAGTTGGGCGAACGCGGCGCGCGACTGTTCGTCCAAAGGCATACCCGCATTGTTCGGATCGAATTCCGGATAGGAAGCCATCGCCAGGATATCCCCGTTCTTCGGATCCATGACGATGCACTCCACTTTGTCGGAACGCGTGGTTTCATAAGCTTTCGCGATGCTTTCCTCCACATAATACTGAATGGTTTCGTCTATGGTGAGCACCACGTTGCGTCCGTCAATCTGCGTATGGGTCTCCTGTTCCCCGTCGATCAGCGGATTTCCGCGCCGATCCGTACTCCCGATCCGCCGCCCGGCGAGTCCCGTGAGGTATTGATTGTACGCCAACTCGACGCCGCTTTGCCCTTTGCCCTCCCCGTTCAAACTTCCGATGGCATGCGAGGCAAAGGCGCCCAACGGATATTGCCGCTTGGACGTGTCCTCCACCTCGATGATCTCTATTCCGTATTCCTTGATACCCGCGCGAATCACATCCATCTGATCCTTGTTTACGTCTTTCGCAATGCTGATCCGGCTGGTTTCGGCTTGCATCTTCGCCAGGATCTCATCCCGGCTGACGCCCAAGGCGCCGGAGAGGATGTCGGCGGCGGCGAGCCGTTGCCGCTCTTTCTCCTTGGGATCGTCATTTGTCTTATCGATCGGTTTGAGCCTGATGAATACGCGATAGTTTCCTACGCTCACTGCGAGCGTCCGCATGTTCCGATCCAAGATCGCGCCGCGTTTCGCGGGGATGACTTCATCTTTCACGCGGGTTTCCATCGCCTTGCTCGCATACACATCGGCTTTCACGATTTGAATCCATCCGATTCGAAGCGCAAGGACGGCAAACAGAAGAACGATTACCGCGAACGCGACAATCATCCTCTTCCGCATCCGATCCGGGCCGACTGCGGTTTGGGATCTTCCGCTACGCGCCATAAGCTTTCTCCTTGATGAACTGCGCCAGCTCGATCGGTTGTATTTCGACTTCCTCCAGATATTTCAGTTGGTTCCCGCCCGGATAGATCATGCCCAATTCACCTGCGGCCCGCTGTTTGATCGTTTCGATGTTGCGTCCCCGCTCGATCGCCAAATTCAGACTCTCGATCTCCTCTCCGATCACCGAGATCCGCGCATTGGCGCGATTGATATCCTTTTGTACGGAAGCGCCGTAAGCCGTCAAAAATATGACGCCGAGGAACATCGCTCCGATGACGGCGACGGCGGCGATCATGCGAAGCTGTTCGACCGCAGTCATCCGTATGAGATGCGAGCCGCGGACGGAAACCGCAACGGGACGCGCCGCCGCGCCGGATTTCGGAACCGCAACGGGACGCGCCGCCGCGCCGGGTTGCGGAACCGCAAGCGGTTGCCGCGCGGTTCCCGTGCGCGCACCGGTCACGCGCCGCGTGCGCGCGCCGTTTATGCCGCGCAGGTAGGTTTCCGCTTCCGCCTCGTATCTCTCGTCCCGGAGAACCCGCGCCGTATTTGTTTGTCCTGTCGCTCTTGCCATAGCCTGCCCGCTCCCGCCTCACAATTTTTCGATTATCCGCAACTTTGCGCTCCTTGCCCTGTGATTTTCCGCAAGTTCCGTTTCGTCCGCAATGATGGGCCGTCTGTTGACCCGTCTTGCGTCCGGCGTTTTCCCGCAGACGCACACCGGCAAATCCGGAGGACATTCACAGGGCGTTTCCCTCCCGCGAAACACATCTTTGACGATCCGATCCTCCAGCGAGTGGAACGTAATGACCGCCAAACGTCCGCCGGGGGAAAGAACGTCCACAAAATCTCCGACAGCCCGCTCCAATATCCGCAACTCCCCGTTCACCTCGATTCGAAGCGCCTGAAAGCACCGCTTCGCGGGATGGGGACCGGTTCTTCTCGCCGATGCCGGTATCGCCGCTTTGATGATGTCGGTCAGCGCGCCCGTGGTGCGCACGGGTTCTTTTTCCCTTGCGCGAATGATGAAAGCCGCGATGCGGGAAGCCCACCGTTCTTCACCGTATTCCCGGAAGACGCGGGTGAGCGCGCCCGCGTCGTAGGTGTTCACCACCTGCTCCGCAGTCAGCGCCTTTTCGTCCCGCGCATCCATCCGCATGTCCAATGGCGCGTCATTCCTGTACGAAAATCCCCGCTCGGGATTGTCCAACTGATAGGATGAAACACCGAGATCCAAGAGCGCTCCGTCGATGGCGGCGACGCCGTTCTCACGCAGTATCTCCTTTATGTCGCCAAAATCGCCCTGGCGCAGGATCCGCCCGCAGACATAGCCGCTCAACGTTTTGCCGGCTGCCTCGATGGCATCCCGGTCCTTGTCGATTCCCAACAGCAGCCCCCCGGCGGAGAGTTTCCCGCAAATCAGCGCAGCGTGACCGCCGCCGCCCAAGGTTCCGTCCGCATATACCCCGTCCGGCCGAATCCTCAAACCGTCGGCGACCGCCCCGGCGAGAACCGGCGCGTGTTCGTATGCTGCGCCGTTCCGCCCGGACTCCCTCATGTCTGCTCTCTGTTTTCGCGCATCTTGCGCAGGAGATTCCTCGGCTTCATCTCGTGACTGCTCATCTTGCCGTCAAATATCTCCTTGCCCCAAATCTCTATCCTGTTGCCGAACCCCACGTTCACCATTTCCCGCCGAATCCCCGCGTACTTGATATAATCCTGCGGAAGCGTTATGCGCCCCTGCCTGTCGATGTCACACTCCTTTGAATTGGCGTAGAAAAAAAGCCTGAAATCGTGCGCTTTTTCGTCCTCGTCCGAAAAACTTCCGAGATACTCATTCATGAAATGCTGCCATTCCGCATCCGTGTAGAGATACAAACAATCGTCCAAACCTTTTGCGAGCACGCATTGGGTTCCCAATTCGTGGCGAAATTTGGCGGGGATGATGCATCGCCCTTTTTCGTCTATTAAATTCGCGTAATTCCCTCTGAACATCGAATGCCTCACGACCTGCGGAGCCAAAGATGTTCCCTCCGCTATCCTCTACTTTACACCTGTGAATAGGAATTTTCAAGATGATTTGCTTAATTTGTGGATCAGTCCACCATAGATTTTGTTTTTTTGTTTCTTACGATCATGTTACAGGCGCATTCCAACAATATGTTGTATGGAATGTATGTTCGCACACCAAATGCGCAGACCGGGCTGTGCGGAAATCAGTCTGCCGGCGTCGCCCGGAAGTCCGTCGCCCGCCAACCGCCCGGATCCGAAATCCGTGGCGGTCCGTTTTTGGCCGAAGGAGACGCGGATGCGGAAAAAGATGTTTAAAAAGCGGGATTCCGGGGTATAATATCCGTATAAAACAAATTGCGCGTGGCTTGCATCAGGGTGACGAAGACTTTCGGGGCGCATCGATTTTGATTGTTG
>JAISML010000036.1 GCA_031276775.1 Eubacteriales Family XIII. Incertae Sedis bacterium
CTTCGAGGTGCGCGCGTTCCGGCACAACGCGCCCTTCCTGCTCGCGAACCTCTCCGCGCTGTTCAACTACGCGGCCACCTTTGCCGTCGGCTACATCTTCGCGATCTATCTGCAGCTCATCAAAGGCTATCCGTCGGATGTCGCGGGCATCATCCTCATCTCGCAGCCCGTCGTCATGGCCGGCGTCGCGCCGATCACCGGCCGCATCTCGGACCGCCGCTCTCCTTTCCTGCTCGCGGCGCTCGGCATGGCCTTCTGCGCGGTCGCACTCTTTTCGTTCATCTTCATCGGCATTGACACGCCCCTGTGGCATCTCATCGCGGGCCTGATCGTGGTCGGCTTCGGTTTTGGACTCTTTGCCTCCCCGAACGCGAACGCCGTCATGTCGAGCGTCGGCCCCGAGGCCTTCGGCGTCGCGAGCTCGGTGCAGAACACGGCGCGCACGATGGGACAGGTCATCGGCATGGCGCTCATCACGATTGTGACGAACGCGATCATCGGCGACGCGGAGCTCGCGGAGGTGCCCGCCGCGCTTTTCGTGCGAAATATGCACATATCCTACATCATATTCGCGGCGCTGTGCGCCGTGGGCATTCCCTTTTCGATCAAGCGGAAAGCGAAAATTTGAGGTTTTTGTTTCAATTTTCCGTTTCGACAAAAAAACTTCTTTACGAAACTTTCAGGCCATAATATAATATACACAGCAAGGAAAGGGAATGTCCGGCAAACCGGGTTTCCGGATGGCATTTTTCGGTGTTGCGCGGAAACGCCGACACGCGAAACTCCGGCGTCCGCCGCACAGGACAGGGCCGTTTAGGAAGATTTGGATTTTCATTGAAAAAATGTGTCAGGCCGAGAAATCCAGACACATATAGGCTTCGTTCTTGTCGTCCTGCGTGACGCCGAGATAACGCTTCGTGACGGCGAGGGAGCTGTGGTTGTAGATCTCCACGATGACCGCAGGCGAAATCCCGCTTTTCCAGGCGTGATAGCCGAAGGTCTTGCGCAGCGAATGGCAGGACACGCGTCCGATCCGCAGCGCTTCGGCGGCGGCGCGGATGATGCGGTAGGCCTGTATGCGGCTGATGGCTTTCTTCGTCCGGGCGTTCTCGATGAGGAAGCCGCCCCGCTCGGCCGATTGCTCGGCGTATGCGGCCAGCATGCGGATCGCGTTTCCGTTTAATGCGATGATTTTCGTTTTGCCGGTCTTTTTCTCGGTTACGCGAATGCTCTCGCGGACGCGGCCGTGCGCGAAATCGTATACGTTCTCCCACGTCAGGCGCAGCAGATCGCTGATGCGCAGGGCGGTGTGAACGCCCAGGACGATCAGGCAGCAATTGCGCAGCTGCCCGCGTTTCAGGTAATAGTTTGAGAGTTCCCGCACTTGGTGCTTGCTTCTGATCGGTTCTGTCACAGCCATGATGATGATCCTCCTTTAGGTGTTTTCGTCCGGGTAACACAATCTCTGTTGTGTTACCCGGGCTTTCTTTTTGTTGCATTTTCAACGGGTTTTAAATCCATGAACAATTTTTGAGGCCTCATTGCGCGCTTTCGGGCGCTCTTTTTTGCTTCCGTTTCAACATTTCTTGTTGTATGTAACACTTCAGAGAATATGTTGCACACGGTGTGGAGAAAGGAGCGTTGCAAAATGTCCGGACGCGGCAAAAATGTTCGCAATTTAAGATCGAGGCTCTTGTGTTTTCTGTTTGCGGTTGCGGTGTTGCTGTCGGCGCCTGTCTTTGCCGCGACCGGAATATCCGATTTCAGGATTGCCGTCGGCACCGTTGCCGCCAATCCGGGCGAAACCGTTGATGTTTCCGTTTCCTTTTCACACAATCCCGGCATCGCGGCGTTTTCATTGAAACTCAACTATGATCCCGCAGCGCTGACACCGATCTCAGTTGCGCAGGGCACGGCCTTGCGCATCGGCTCGATCACATCGAACCTGCAAGGCGAGAGCGATTTGTCCAAAACCGGATTCGTGTCGGCGGTTTGGGTGAACCCGTCCGACTTTACGGGTGACGGCACCGTGTACACGGTGAAATTCAGGATTCACGAATCCGCGTCGGGCGACATTCCCGTCACATTATCGTATGACATCGGAGGGATTGTAAACCAAAATTATGAGGATGTTGAAGCGGAAATTGAAAATGGAAGCATATCCATAAACCCCGCATCCGGGACGCACGTGCCGGCGCCTCCCGACAACACCGCCCCGCCTGCGGATCCGAATCGGCAGGACACATCCTTCGGCGGAGCGTCCGGGCTTGCGGGCGACGCGGCTGCGGGAACGCAAGGCGAACCGAGCGCTGTTGTGCCGCCCCAAGACGCGGCGAATCCGAACGCGGCGGGATGGGACAACCCGTTCCGGGATGTTTCGGATTCGGATTGGTTTTACGATTCCGTAAAATATGTCTGCGAGAACAAATGGATGAACGGAATGTCCGAGGATGCCTTTGCGCCGCAGACGCCCGTTTCGCGCGCGATGTTTGCCACGATATTGCACAGGTTGGCAAAGGCGCCGGCGGCGGGCGCGAGCAATCCGTTTCCGGACGTGGCCGCCGGGCAATGGTACACGGATGCCGTGATCTGGGCAAACGAGAACGGCATTGTTCTTGGCTACGGCGATCGGTTTGGCGTGAACGACAGCATAACGCGCGAACAAATTGCCGCGATTTTATACAGATACGCTTCTTCAAAGGGCGCCGGGGGGATGGATCTTACGGCCGAGCTCGCGCGATATTCCGATTTCGACAGCATATCCGACTGGGCGGTCGATGCCATGAATTGGGCTGTCGCGAAGCGGATCGTCGCGGGACGTTCCGCAACGGAATTGATTCCGGGCGGACTTGCGAGCCGAGCGGAGGTTGCGGAGATTTTGCGGAGGTTTGCGCAGGATTTAAGCTAAGGGTGTTGTCAGGCCATATACGGATGAAATTGACATTGTTAGGATGATATGAAAAATAAAAAAGGAGTCCGCGATGAAAAGAAAGATCATATCAATATTTTTGACATTGATTATGCTGTCCGCGTTACTGCCAAGAGCGACAGAACAAATTGTTGCCATGTCAGACGATCAGATAAAAAGCCGGATTACAAGCACATACGCGCAAGCAAGATCGCGTAATGGCGGCGCTTCATTTAATGGATGGTGCGGCGCATACGTCAGATCTCAATTGAGTATACTCGGGATACATGATGGATTTGGGGCAAATGGGACAGATTGGTACGGAAGATTCCCGAATGGGCAAACATCGGGAGGATATAATGTTTTAAAGCTGCCGGGGGAAGACGGCCTGCGTCAACTCGTTTCAACATACGGCAATGAAATTTATAACATCGTAGTCAGTTATCCGCGGAATCCGTATCCGGAATTAGCTATATATGGTCATGTGCTTTTTATACATGCAATAGTAAACGGGACCGTATATTGGTCTGAATCAGGCAGTTTCGCAGGTGTGGCAGAAGGTGGAATCTTAACCGCAAGCATTGAAAACTTTATAAGAAGTTACAAAGCTCACAACGGAACGGCGCATGGGATGATATATTTCTACAAAAATCAGGTTCCTCCCCCCGCCCCGGCATCCGCATCCCTCTCCCCGGCCAATGCCGCCGTCGGCGCGGTCGTCACGGCGAATTGGTCCGCCGTGGGCGGGGCAACGGACTACAATGTTTCCCTGATCTGCACGACAAATTCCGGATACAATCAGTCGAGAAACGGCACAACGGGCACAAGCGCGACCTTTACCCTAAACAACCCCGGTACTTACAAGGTTTCCGTCACCGCGAAGAATTCCGCCGGGGCGAGTCCCGCAAGGGAATCCGGCGCGATTGCCGTTCATCCGAATTCCACGGTGACGTTCAAGGATTACGACGGCGCGATCCTGAAAAAGCAAAGCGTCCCCTACGGCGCCGGCGCATCCGCGCCCGTCGCGCCGAACCGCGAAGGCTATGACTTTCAAGGCTGGGACAGAGGGTTTGAAAACATAACGGGCGACACGATCGTAACCGCGACTTACAAAATCATCAAATACACCGTGAGGTTCTTGGACGACAAGGGAAACATTCTCAGCAGTCAAACGATAAACTACGGCGACGCCGCCACGCCGCCCATTCCGGTACCGCCGGATGGCGAGGTGTTTGTGGATTGGGACAGCCATGAATACGAGCTCGTAAAAAAAGATCTGGAGATCACGGCGTCTTACGCGTGGGGAAACCCGGATCTTCCGCATGTCGTCGGCATCGATTCCGCAGCGCGAAATGCCGAGCGAACCGGATACAACGTGGTTGTGCGTCTGGTGAACTATGATCCGCAGGGCGCGACCAGAGGGCGCGTGATTGTGGCATTGAAAACGGAAGCGGGCAAGATGGTCGCTTCCGAAACCAAAACGTACGATCTGGCAGTGCTCGCTTCCGCGCCGGAAGCCATTTTTGTGCCGTATTCGGGCGTCGCCACGACAGCCGACGTTTCCGTCGTCGGTCTGCTTGACGACGCGAACACGGGCGTCCCTTTGGCGGGAATGCAGACGGCGACCATTGATCTCGGTCTTGCCTGGAGCGACTGGAGCGTGGATCCGCCTCCGGAAGAAGCCGGATATATCACGGAAAGCCGCAGCGAATACCGTTACAAAGACAAATCCACGACGACGAGCTCGTCGAGCACGTTGAGCGGGTGGACACGGTATGACGCGCAGGTCACAGCTTGGGGCAATTGGTCGGATTGGCAGAACAGTTCCGTAAGCACAAGCGCGAGCAGGGAGGTTCAAACGCGCACGGTCGATGCCCAATACAAGACGGTATGGAAGTATTACAGATATGAATATTGGAACACATCATACAACGCGTGGTATTCCACATACAGCTCTTCCATGGGCGGAACATATCAGGAAATCGTGCTGGACTCTCCGCTTTCGCAAACGGGCACACATAGCGGGCACGCTTCGTATGGCGCCTACAATTACAACGGCAGAAACAATACTCTGTGGTGGTTCGACAGCTCGTACAGTGTGCAGACGGCGGCGGCCTACACGCAGTGGCGCTACCGCGACGCGATATACACGTACTACTTTGAGAAATGGAGCGATTGGTCGGATTGGCTGGCGGGAGCGGCGCCTGCGGCAACAGAATCCAAGCAGGTGGAAGCGCGCACGACACACCGCTTCAAGAGCAACGACATCAAGCTGACGGCATATAACTACAAGCGATACAAGTATCAAAATCTGGCCGACGGGAAAGAATATTACACCTATAACACCGCGTATGCCGACAGCATGGGCTACCCCGGCGAGTGGGAGCAGAAGAAGTCCTATTCCGAATTGCCGGTCGTCGAAACCGTGGCCGGAAACATCGCCCTGCACAACGGATACGGAGAGGACTCATGGTACAAGGCCGACGTGAACGCGGGAGGAAATGTAAACGCGTACATCACCCACGATACCTTGGAAGACACCGGCGGTACAGAGCGCACGATCTCCGGTTCCGTCAACGCGCCGGGCAAGCTGGCGACATTGCTTGTGTTCCGCAAGACGAACGAAGACCCCACGGCGAGCCAGCTTGAATACGTCGATCAGACGACGCTTTCGCCAAACGGCGAGTACGGTTTTACTTTCAAGACGAAAGACGAACCGACCGGGAAAACCGGCGACTTTCTCGTTATGCTTGCCGTGGAAGGAGGAAAAAATCCTGTATACATCGGCAGGATCGAAGCGCCGCTCCCCGTGTACAGCGTGGTCTTTACGGATGAGGCCGGCATTGAAATCGAAAGGCAATCGGTTATAGAGGGACAATCGGCCGTGCTCCCCGCCGCTCCCGAAAAGGAAGGCCATGACTTTGCGGGCTGGGATGAGAACACGACGAACATCCGCAAGGATCTTTCGGTTGCCGCCGCGTACACAAAGAAAAAACACAATGTGGTGTTCGTGGATTGGGACAACAGCGACATCGCGATCGGAGAATTCGAGTACGGCGACATCCTGACCGTTGACAATGTGCCGGAAAAGGAGGGCAGTTCCTTTTCCGGCTGGATCACGCCGGAAGGCGAGGACGCGATCGAGGTGACGCGGAACATGATTGTGACCGCAAAATACGATTTGAACAGCTATACCGTCAGGTTCCTCGATTGGGACGGCGCGCCGATCAGCGAGCAAACCGTAAAATACGGCGAGGCGGCCGAAGCGCCGCAGATCGGCAATCCGCCGCAGAGCGATATGCTGTTCAAGAGCTGGAACGGATTCGGCGCACATGAATTCGTAATCGAAGATCTGACGGTAAGCCCGATTCCGATGTTCGCGGAAACGGTGGCCTCCCCCGTCATAAGCCTTGCGTCCGGCGATTACAGCGGATCGCAAACCGTGACATTGAGCTGCAACACCCTCGGAGCGAAGATTCTTTTTACCGTCGACGGTACCGTTCCCGAATATATAAACACCGAATACGGACCGGTCATAAACGGCAACCAATACTATTCGCCCATAACGGTTTCGGAGGATACAACCCTGCTTGCGATGGCGTTTGCCGACGGGAAAAACGACAGCGAATTGGCGATGGGATTGTACAATATCGATGCGGGCGCCCTGCCCGTCGTCGCGCCCGTAACGGCCGATCCGCCGAGCGGAGAGGTGACGAGCGGCACGGCCATAAGCCTCTCTGCGGCCACTGCGGGCGCGACGATCCGCTACACGACGGACGGCAGCGAGCCGACGGAAACGAGCGCCGTCTACACCGGCCCGATTGAGCTTTTCGCGGACGCGACGATCAAAGCAAAGGCGTTCAAGGCGGATATGGAAGCGAGCGAAACTTCGGCGTTTGTCTATACCGTGACAAATCCCGCCGAACCGCCGGTCGATCCGGATGTCCCGGCGGTGATCGTGGGCAATGTTTCGGGAAATCCGGGCGACGAAGTGATCGTGCCCATCGCCTTGGCGAACAACCCGGGGATCGCGGGATTTACGTATGCGTTGAATTT
>JAISML010000173.1 GCA_031276775.1 Eubacteriales Family XIII. Incertae Sedis bacterium
CCACGGAAACCGGCGCCGGCCAATGGGGAACGGCGATGGCGGAAGCGACCTCCTACTTCGGTCTGGATCTCATCGTGTACATGGTCAAGGTGTCATTCAACCAAAAGCCTTTCCGCAAAGCGATCATGGAGACCTTTGACGCAAAAGTGTACGCGAGCCCCACGGATACCACGAACGCCGGACGCGCCGTCCTGGCGGAAGACCCGGACAACAACGGCAGTCTCGGCATCGCGATCTAGGAGGCGGTTGAGGTGGCCGTAACCACCGAAGGATACAAATACGTCCTCGGCTCGGTGCTGAATCAGGTACTGCTCCATCAGTCCATCATCGGATTGGAGTCCGCCGCCGCGCTGGAACTCATCGACGAATACCCCGACGTCATCATCGGCTGCGCCGGAGGCGGTTCCAACCTGGGAGGACTCATCGCACCGTTTGCCGGGGACAAATTGACGGGGAAGAGCAATCCTCGCATCATCGCGGTGGAACCGGCTTCCTGCCCGTCCTTCACGAGGGGGAAATACGCGTATGACTTCTGCGATACGGCCAAGACGACCCCCTTGGCGAAGATGTACACCTTGGGCAGCGGCTTCAAGCCCTCCGCGAATCACGCCGGCGGTCTGCGTTACCACGGCATGTCGCCCATCCTGTCCAAACTCTATCATGACGGCCACATGGAAGCGCGAGCGGTGGAACAGACCGGCGTATTCGAGGCGGCAAAACTGTTCGCGAAATATGAGACCATTCTGCCGGCGCCGGAGTCGGCGCACGCCATCCGCGCCGCGATAGACGAAGCAAACGCGTGCAAGGAGAGCGGCGAAAGCAAGACCATACTGTTCGGACTGACCGGCACCGGCTATTTCGACATGACAGCCTACAGTTCCTACATCGACGGCACCATGACGGATCACATCCCCACCGACGAGGAACTGCAGCCCGGCTTTGACAGTCTGCCGCAGGTATGACAGGCAGGGAAGCCATGGATCGGCGAACGGCACGGATCGCAAAACGGTCAATCCTTTCCCGGGATTGACCGTTTCCGATCGGAACCAAAAGCGTCTCGCCTCAAAACAAGTCTGCCGCGCGTTATCCTTGATACATGTATTTGATGGGAACGCGCCCTCCCTGACGCGCAAGTTCCAAAACCCGGATCACATCGCCGGAAAGCGCGTCCGAAACGGCTTCGTTCGCGGACGCCTGACTGTCCGTCCCGTTCGTTCCGGAAAACAGATCGCCGAATTCGGACGGAAACATCCTGATCAGCGGAGCGCCGAACAGCGAAAACTGCCCTGAGAAATCCAGATTCGCGACATTGATGTCCATATCGCCCAAGTCCGCCTTGATCGCTTCGAGGGCGTCCGTTTCGAGCGCGATTTCGTCTATGAGCGAGGCTTCCAGCGCCTGTCGGGCCGTCAATACCCTGCCGTCCGCGATCTGTCTGACCGCATCCACGCTCATGCCGCGCCCATCGGCGACAATGCCCACAAACTGTTCGTAGGCTTCGTCCACCAGACCTTGGAACAAAGCTCTCTGTTCCTCCGTCATCGGCTCAAAATAACTGCCCATTCCTTTGTTGGCGCCGGAGGTGATTTCCGTCGCTTTGACGCCGTGCTTCTCAAGAAAGCCCGAAACGTCAAAGAGCGTGCCGATGATCACGCCGATGGAGCCGGTCCATGTGTTGCGGTTCGCGTATATCCTGTCCGCGGGCGCGGAGATATAATAGCCGCCCGACGCCGCCATGGAACCCATGTAGACGTAGACGGGACGTTCCGTAACCGCTTTGTATTCCATGATTTTCAGATAAAGCTCATCGCTTTCGTACACGCTCCCGCCGGGTGAATCCACATACAGCAGCAACCCTCTGTTGTTGTCGTCTTCCATAAGCCGGTCGAGCGTTTCCATCGTCCAACCGTGGTGGTAAGCGTCTGCGGAAGACGTGTACGGATCGTTGAAATCACCGATTTCTCCCACGACGGATATGCGCGCCAAATATTCCTCCGTCGGCAGGGACAATTCGCCGGTTTCCGCAGTGAACATCCCTGTGACAAAACGCGAAAAGAGGAAGAGGGCGGCGAGGGCGGCGAGCGAGACCGCGACGATGATCAACGCTTTTTTCCATGTGCGCATCTTTTTTTTCGGCGCGGGCCGATACATGCCGGGCGCGTATCCCGGTCCGTAACCGCCCGGCGCATAACCGCCCGGCGCGTATCCCGGCCCGTAACCGCCCGGCGCATATGCCGCACCCGGTTGATACGCGCGGTGCGCACCCGCGTTTCCCGGGCGCGGAGGAACTTCGCCCGGCGGAACATCCCTCCCTGCGGGACGCATCGTTTCGGGCGGTGTGGCGGACGTTTGATCTCGGTTCGCATTCGATTCGGATCCGGGCGGTCGTTCGTTCATTTCACATTCTCCTTCATCTCTCCGGCAACGTCAGTCACATTGCCCGGCACTCGGACTGCGTATGGGATAAACTTTGCCTTGACCTGTCTTTTCCCCACACAGTTCTTTACAACGCTTTTTCCCGTATTTCTTTCTTCAATTTATCCGTGAACGCCGTGACGTTCATCTCTCCCAGATCGCCTTCCTTGGACGATCTGACGGAAAGGATGTCCCCAAGCGCTTCTTTTTCTCCGATGACGGCAATGTACGCGTCCCTCGCGTTGCGGGCTTCCCGTATCTTGTAGCCGATCTTCTCGTTCCTGACGTCCACCTGAACGCGCAGTCCCTCCGCCCGAAGCCGCCCGGCCAATTGTTCCGCATAATCGCCGTACGCTTCGGTGATCGTCAAAAGTTTCACCTGCACCGGCGCGAGCCAAAGCGGGAACTTCCCCGCAAAGTGTTCCGTCAGTATCCCGATGAAGCGTTCAATGCTGCCGAACAGCGCGCGATGAATCATGGATGGGACATGCCGCTCTCCGTCCATGCCGACGTACGTGAGATCAAACTTCTGCGGCATCTGGAAGTCCAACTGAATGGTGCCGCATTGCCAGGTCCGACCCAAGCTGTCCTTGAGGTGAAAGTCTATCTTGGGTCCGTAAAACGCCCCGTCCCCCTCATTGACGACATAGGGGATACCCAGCGTTTCCACTGCGTACCGCAACGCGGCGACGGCCCGATCCCACTCCTCCTCGCTGCCCATGGAGTCTTCGGGCTTTGTGGAGATTTCCACATGGTACGCGAAGCCGAACACGCGATAGATATAACCGACAAAATCAATGACGCCGATCAATTCATCGGTGATCTGGTCGGGCAGCATGAAGATGTGTCCGTCGTCCTGCGTAAAAGTGCGCACGCGCATCAATCCGTGAAGCGCGCCGGACAACTCATGCCTGTGCACCTGACCGAGCTCTGCGTACCGAAGCGGAAAATCCCGGTAGCTGTACATCTTCCGTCGGTAGACGAGCATGGCGCCGGGACAGTTCATGGGCTTGATGGCGTAATCGCCGCCGTCTATTTTCGTGAAGTACATGTTGTCCCGGTAATGCTCCCAGTGTCCCGAGGTGTGCCACATTTCCTCGTTCAGGATCAATGGCGTGCGAATCTCCGCATAACCCCTCTTCGCGTGCTCCGTGCGCCAGAAATTTTCAAGTTCATTGCGGACGATCATGCCGTTTGGCAGGAAAAACGGAAAGCCCGGTCCCTCGTCGAAGATGGCGAACAGATCCATCTCCTTGCCGATCCTCCTGTGATCGCGCTTCTTCGCTTCCTCCACCCTGTCAAGATGGAGTTTGAGTTCCCCTTGGCTCGGAAATGCCGTTCCGTAGATGCGTTGCAGCATTTTGTTGCGTTCACTGCCGCGCCAATAGGCGCCGGCGACGCTGAGCAGCTTCACCGCCCCGATCCGGCCCGTGGACGCCATATGCGGTCCTTTGCAGAGATCCACAAATTCATTCATTTTGTAAAACGAAATGCGCTCGCCTTCCGGCAGGTCTTCGATCAGTTCTCTCTTGTACGGCTCTCCGGTTTCATCCGCCCAAGCCAAGGCGTCTTTTCTGCTGAGTTCAAAACGCTCCAACGGATAGTTGTCCCGCATGATCTTCTTCATTTCCTTTTGAATCGTCAACAGATCCTCGTCGGAAAACCGGTGCGGCAGATCGAAATCGTAATAAAACCCGTCGTCGATGGCAGGTCCGATGGCGAGTTGTGCTTCGGGCCAAATACGCTTGACCGCCTGCGCAAGAATATGGGAGGCGGTATGCCGGTACGCGTCCCTGACCTCCCGGTTCGTAAAATCAACTTTTTCGTTTGACATAGGCGCTGTCCCTTCTTTTCCATCCATCCCGGCGGAGACGATGCGCGCGGCCGCTCGTCGGCTCGTCGGCTCGTCGGCTCGTCGGCTCGTCGGCTCGTCGGCTCGTCGGCTCGTCGGCTCGTCGGCTCGTCGGCTCGTCGGGAATATTATATGCCACGGACGGGGAAAAGACAAGGAACTTGCCGGGCAAACCGTTGTGAAATTCGCCTAAATATAGTAGACTGATAATACAGGTCATCAAACAGGCGCGCGCCCGTTCGGGCGCGCGTCAACGGAAAGGCGGAACGCGAACGATATATGGACACAGGCGCAAACACTGAAAAAACAAACGCGCATATCTTTTCCCTGCGGGAACTCGTCATCTTCGGCTTGGCCTTTATGACGCCCGCCGCACCCGCGTTGATCTACGGCGATCTGGTCAAACGGTCCGGCGGTGCGCCGTCCCTGGTCTACGCGGTCGCTTTTTTCGTCATACTGTTTACCGTACAGAGCTACGGAAAGCTGTCCCGCGCCTTTAACGGACCCGTCTGTCTCTACGTGCGGGAGAGCGTCAATCGATACGCCGGCATTGTTGCCGGATGGTCCTCGGGCATGTTTTACATCCTCGCCTCGGCGCTGGCTTTCAGCATCGGCGCGCATTTCGCCTCGGACGCGCTCCCATCGATCCCCCGCTTCGTTTGGGCGCTGTCGTTTGCCGCCGTTTCGGGCGCGGTTCTCCTCCTCGGACGAAGAGCGACAGCCATCATGAATGCCGCAGCCGTGTACCTCGTGACAGCCATCACCGCCGTATATATTCTCGTCTGCGTCTTTGCGGCCTACCGGGGAACGGGCATCGGTCTCGTGATCTCGGAGATCCCTCTGCAACCGACCGGCGGACGGCTCGACGCAATCCTCACAGGCGGAAGTCTCGCCTGCCTGTCGTTTCTCGGATTTGACGCGATCGCCGCAATATCGGATGAAGCGCGCAACGCGAAAAAAAATGTGGGGCGGGCCATGTTCATCGCCTGCGCCGTCGCGGGTATCCTGTTCTTCCTGCAAGCTTACGCGTCGAGTCTGATCCGGCCGGGTTTGTTTGAATTTACGGCTTCGTCCGTCGCCCTGTTTGACGTGGGAAACAAAGCGGGCGGACCGCCGATGGTGTATCTCTGCATCGCCGCCCTCATCATCTCCGCGCTCTCCGTCGGAACAGCGGGTCAGTTGGCCGCATGCAAGACCATCGACCTGCTTTGGCAGAGCGAAGCGCCGCCGCGGATGCGCAACATGCCGCGACTGCTGAAAGGCAAAGCGCGCGGGCGCGTCGGCGCGTTGCCCTGCGTACTCCTTGCGACATGCGCGATCGCCGCGGCAAACGTTGCGGCGCCCGCCGCGACGGACGGACTTTCCGCATCGCTGACCGACCTGGTGCAGTTCTTCGGTTGCTTCTGTTTCGTTCTCATCAACGCGGCCGCCATGATCCACTTCTATTTCAAGAAGAAAAGACGGCACATATTCACGGGCTTGCTGTTCCCCGCTTTGGGATTTTTCAGCAGTCTGTACCTGTGGATCCATATAAGACCGGCCGCTTTTCAAATCGGACTTCCGGCGCTCATCCCCTGCGTCGTCTGGTTGATCCCGCACATCTTTCGGGCGGTCAAAGCAAGGATGGCGGGGACGCGGACGCAGGAAAGCGACGGCGGATCCACCCTGCCCGAAACGCCCGCGGAAGAAACGTCGGACGGGGAGAACCCTGCAAGCGAACCGTCCGCGCGCGAATGCGCGAAACCCCTGTCCTCGGCGCGCCGGACAGACAAATGACCGCAGACGAAAGGCATTGACCGGGAGAAAAAATCATGCAGATCGACATTGCCATTATCATCATCACCTTGCTGTTCCTGTTCCTGGGCTTCAAAAACGGGCTTGTATATACCGTCTTTCACGCTTTTGGTTGGCTCATGGCCATTGGCGCGTCTTTCTTCTTTCACGGAAAAGCCGAGGCTTTCCTGACAGAGCGCACCGGGATCTACGACAGTTACGCCCGGTATACGCGGAAGATCATAGAGACGTTCACAAACAGGCAAACGGACGATATCACCGCCAACGCGCCGGACGGCGTCGGCGGCGCGTTGGAACAATTGGGGGACGCGCTCGTCTCGAAAACGGTGGACTCCATCGTGGAAGCGACGTTCGGCGTCTTCGTGTTCATCGGGATCATACTCGCGATCAAACTTCTGCTTTTCGCGATCACGCTTCTGCTCTCCAAACGGTATCACAACGGTTTCGTCGGCGGGTTGGACGGCTTTGGCGGTATGCTGATCGGCGTGTTGCAGAGCGCCGTCATCGTGTTTGTTCTGTTGGCGTTGCTCATGCCGGTCGCTTTCGCGATAGATCCGGAATACTGCGACGCCGTCCGCCACATGCTGAACAAAGCCATATTCGCCGACATCCTCTACGACCACAATCCTCTGCTCGGCATCGTCAGCGGCAATCTGCCGGACGAACTTGCCGCGGGCGGATGGTTCGATGCGCTGAATCCGGATCCGGCCGCGAACGGCGCGGTATACCCTTTGGAGGATCTGGCATAGCCGGCGATCTCATCTTTGCGCCACGACTTTCACGATCTCCCTGAGCTTCATGGGTTTTCCGTACATCATCACGCCGATCCGATAGATCTTGGCGGCGATCCAACTGAACAGGATGATGGTCGGCGCGAGGATGAGAAGCGCGACAACCCCTTGCAGATACCCCGCTTCGCCCATGCTGATGCGCGCAAACATGATGAAAGGGGAGAAAAACGGAATGTAGGACAGCACCTTGACATAAACCGCGTCAAGATTTGCCATGCCAACCATGGAGACAAAGAAAGCGATGAGGACAAAGACCTGCGGCAGCGTCGTTACGGCGCCCGCATCCTCGATCTTGCTGACCGTGGAACCCAAGCCCGCGTAGATAAAAGCGTAAAGCAGATACCCGCACACGAAAAACAGCAGGAAAAACAGGACGAGCGCGGGAGAGAGATTCATCTCCGAAATGCTGTCCGCAACCTCCGGAAGCCTGGCTTTCCAACTGTCAAAGTTCAACAGCAGTCCGGCCGCGGCCGCAACGAGAATCAACAGCAATTGCGTCAAAGCGGCGCAGCCGACGCCCGCGACCTTGCCGAACATGAGCTGTATCGGTTTTGCGGAGGTGATGAGGATCTCCATCGCTTTCGTGCTTTTTTCATTGATCACGGACGAGATGACAAACTGTCCGTACATCACCATGATCATGAACAGCAGATAGAGCAGGATGTACGACAGCCAAAAATTGCTGTCGGCGTCGCCCCCGCCCACCGTTTCAATCCCGCCCGATACGACGATGCCGAGCGTCTGTTCGGCCCCCGTCCGCGCGTCCGCATCCAAATCCTGCATGAACGCCGCCCGGCCGGTTTCCGTAAAATACCCGTCCAACATCTCGACGAGTCCGTAGAGGGAAAAATCGTGACCCGCGCCGTACAGGGTGTAAGTGGCGCCGCCGTCGTAGGACAGAACGACATCGTACGTCTCCGCGGCCTTCCTCGGATCCTCGGACGCATCCCCTTTCGTCCATTCGTAGTCCGGGGCGATTTGGGTCAAAGCTTCCGTATCCGCAAACGACCCGACCACCAAGGCGGTTCCTTTTTCATCCCCGTTTTCATCCCCGTCGGACACCCCCTGCAACACTCCGAGAATCTGCGGGAAAACAGACGCGAGCAGAATGATTGCGAGCAGGATGACGGTCGTCACGCGAAAGGCTTTGTTCTTCATGTACCCCATGTATTCAAAGTTGAGAATCATACCGATACGCTTCATGAACGGAACCTCCTTTCGGATCCCCCATCCGTTTTCGGAGAGATCGCTTTCGCCGGATCCGTTTTCGACTGCGTTTCCCTGCGCCCGCGCCGGAACAGACCGCCGCCCTTCCTTCTTTTCTTTTCCGGCGCCGACTCGTCTTCCGTGTCTCCGTCCTGTTCGGGCGCGCCGCCGACCGTTTCGATGAAGATGTCCTCCAGCGTCGGTTCCTGTACCGCAAACGCCTCGGGAACGATGTCGAGTTCGCTCAGTGTGCGGAACAGCGCCGCTTTGTCGTCGGAAGACGCAAGCGTCACGAGATAGCCGGACTTTCGCTCGCTGATATCCCTGATTGCCGTACCCAATCCCGCGCGCAGATCCGCCATCCAACCGTCCGCGCGGCGCGCGGCGGCGGCGTCCTGCGCAGTGACTTCAAAATAGACGATGTTGCGCGGATAGCTCTTTTTGATGCGTTCCAAATTCCCTTCCAAAACGCTCCTGCCCTTGTCGATCAGACAGATGTCGTCACAAAACTCCTCCACCTGCGACATCTGATGGCTGGAGAAGATCACCGTCTTGCCCAGACGGACCTGCTTTCGCACGATCTCTTTCAGCAAGCCGGCATTCACCGGATCCAACCCGCTGAACGGTTCATCCAAGATGATGACGTCCGGATCGTTGATAAGGGCGATCGCCAATTGAATCTTCTGCTGATTGCCCTTGGAGAGCGTGTCGAGCTTTCTGTCCAGGTACTCGGAGGCTTCCAATTCCTCGAGGCGCTCTTTCGCCTTTCGCGGCGCGTCCTGCGCGGACAGACCCCTGAGCCGGCCGATGTATACCATCTGTTCCAATATCGCGCGTTTTTGGTACAAACCCCGTTCTTCGGGCAGATACCCGATCCTGGCCTTGCTCCCGTGGGCGGGGGCGCCGTTGATCGATACCCGGCCCCCGTCCGCCTGAAAGATGTCCATGATGATGCGGATGCAGGTCGTCTTTCCGGCGCCGTTCCTGCCGAGCAGACCGAACGCGACGCCGTCTTGGACGGTGAAACTGAGCGCGTCCAAGGCGCATATCTCTCCAAATTTTTTTGTCAGCTGCGCTACTTCTATCATCTTCTCTCCTTTCCGTCGTCGATTGTGCCCGTGAATTTTTCGGCGCCGCTCGATACAAACGTATCCCTCCGCGCCGAAGAAAGCTCGGAACCGGGTGGCATATGCGGCGTTTCGATCTTCGCGAAACCGGACGCCGCGCGCTGCGCCCCTGACGCGGAACCGTCCGCTCCGTCCGCGGACGCGGTCTTCATTTTCGCTTCCCTCGCGTCGTTGATCAGAATGACGACGAGGTCTATCAGAACGACGGTGGTCACCAGCGCCAATCCGCTGCCTTCGAATTTCAACTCACCGCCGGAGATGATGTCGATGCCGGACAGCGTTTCTTTCCATACGGATGGATAATGATCTCCCAATGACACACCGCCTATCACGAGACAACCGACCGCATTCCAGATGAAATGCGCAATGATCGGCGCGAGCAACCCGTTCGTGTAAATCCGCAGAAGAGAAAGAAGAACGCCGGTCGCAAAGGCGAACAGGATGGACACCGTACCGCTTTCCACGGCGCCTGCTTTCAGCGCGGCGAAGATGACGGACGTCACGGCGACAGCGATCAGATCGTCATATCTGTTGCGCAAAAGCGTGAAAACGTATCCGTGGATCAGATATTCACGGACGATCACGTTAATCAGGACGGACAACACCCAATAGACCGGTTCGCCGATCGATTGGCTTTCCCCAAATTCGATGCTGCCCGTAATGACAAGGAGTCCCAGCGTCCCCCCGATCCACAGGCAACCGACGACGGTTCCCGCCAAGGCGTCCCTCGGCGCTTTGGTCGCTATGCGTGTCCGCAACCGACCGCGTTCCACAATCCGCACGGATAAAAACGACACGACCGTGAGGGAGAAAAACGCCAGCAGTTGAGACCATACCTCCGTCAGCGCGGGATCCCAGAGAAAAACCCTCCCCGCCGTCGTCCGCGACAATCCAAATACGCGCAAAAGGATCGTCCACGCGGCGAAAAAGGCCGCTGTTTTGAAAAATACCTCAAAAAACTTCTTCAATGCTTCATTCTTCCACTCCGCGCTCCCCACCCAAACCTTGCCTGCGCGAATTTTCCGGCGATTGACCGGCACAAACTTCCGGGCGTCCGGCGGCGCGGACTCACATGCCGCCGATTGGCTTCCGCGCCCTGCCGTACATGCCTGTCATCCCCAGGATGCCGGAGGACAGCCTGTCCGTCAGTTGTTCCCGCCTCAGCCGCCAACGCCAATTGTTCCCGCCTACGGTGGACGGCGTGTTGATGCGCGCGTCACCGTCCAGATCCAGCCAATCCTGCATGGGAATGATCGCCGTTTCGGCGACACTCGCAAGCGCCGATCGCATGATGGCGCAACGCAGATTCCCGCTGCGGGAAACACCCAAATACTTCCCTGCATATTCTAACACATTTGCGTCGGATTCTCGAACCCAACCTTTCAGGGTGTTGTTGTCATGCGTTCCGGTGTAAACGACGCTGTTCGGAACATGATTGTGCGGGAGATAGGCGCTGTCCCCGCCGGGCGTGAACGCAAACTGCAGAATGCGCATGCCCGGATAGCCGCTGCGGCGGCGCAGCGCATGCACGTCATCCGTCAGCATGCCCAGATCCTCGGCGATGACATTCAGCCCGGGCACGGCTTTCCGAACGGCGTCGATGAAGTGTTCGCCCGGCCCCCGCATCCAGCGCCCCGCCGAAGCCGGTTTCCCCACCGGAATGGCGTAGTACTCCGAAAAACCCCTGAAATGATCGATCCGGCACGCGTCGTAGAGCGCATCCGCCTGTTTCAGCCGCCCGATCCACCAGCGATAGCGTTCCGCCCTGTGCGTTTGCCACGCGTACACGGGATTGTTCCACACCTGTCCGGTTTCCGAAAAGCCATCGGGCGGTACGCCGGCCAACGCGGACGGACGCCCCTTTTCCGGTCCGGAGCGGACGACTTGGAAAAGCGACGGATGCATGGCGTAGTCGCTCGATTCCGCCGACACATAGTAAGGCAAATCGCCCACGATGCCGACGCCTTTTGCGTTCGCGTACCGCTTCATGGCGATCCACTGCTCAAAGAAGAAAAACTGTACGCGCTTCCACAGTTCGGGCGCGGCGCAGGGCTCACGCCGGTGCATGAAGTCCGCAAAGCCGGACAGCCACCGCGCGTTGTCCCGAAAGAAAGCCGCGCAGCCGGCGTCGGCGTCGGCGTCAAACCGGGCCGCCGCCTTGAGCAGCAACGGCAGACGCCGGACGCGTTGCGCCCCGTAGTTCACCTGTCCGGCGTCGCGTCCCCAATCCGCTTTCAGTTCCCCGGCGGTCAGCAACCCTTTGTCTTTCAGAACCGTTAAATCGATGAAATAGGGATTGCCCGCAAAAGCGGACAGGCTTTGATACGGACTGTCATAAGCCCCGGTGGGACCGATGGGCAATATCTGCCACAGGCTCTGACCCGAGTCGGCGAGAAAGTCGATAAAGGAGAAAGCTTCCCGGCCGATGGATCCGATGCCGTGGGACGAGGGAAGGCAGAATATGGGGAGCAGAATACCCGCGCATCTCATCCCACCGTACCGCCCCATTCCCAGATGAGTTCATACATCTCCGCTCCGGACGGCGGAAGACTGATATCCAAAAGCCCGCCTTTGATGTCCCCGTCCGTTTGGTTCGTCAAGCCGACGGCCCGCCGCCATTCCATGGAACGGAATATCTCCCAATGCTCGTTCGTCAGGCACTCCTTTTCGGCGCGCAGATCGATGACGATCCGGTGCGGGCGTTCCGACGGATTGCAGGCCGTAAGAATCATCCTGTCGTCGGCGGGATTGCCGAATGCGTCCCGTCCGCCCAAGATGAACCGCAGGATGGCGATGACATTGCCGTTGGTCGAATAGAAAAGCGCGTTGCCCGTCCGCATGACGGGGTTTTCGTTGCGAATCCGCGCAAGTTTCCGGTAAAAGACCTCCATGGACTCGTCGCGGACCTCGTACGGCTTCCGGTTGAAAGGATCGAGCAGACCGTTCATGCCGACCTCGTCCCCGTAGTATACCGCGGGGATGCCGGGCAGGGCGAACTGTATGGTCGCGGCGATCCGTTGCAGGGCCGCGCCTCTCCGCTCCTGTTCTTCCGTGACGGCAAACCGCGCCTGATCTTCCCTCGGGACGTTGCGCACGTCGATCCCCGTCGCGAGTACCGTTCTGATCCGCGCGATGTCGTGGGACGAAAGGAGATTCATCAGCGCAAAGTACATCTCCTTGGGATAGTTCTGATGCTGGCTCACGAGAAAACGCCGATAGGCAAAGGCGTCCATGCGTCCCAGCAGGAAAGCGGCGGTATGCTCCGCGAACGGATAGTTCATCACGCTGTCGAGTCCGCGTCCCAAGGCGTACTGCCTGGCCACATTGTAACTCTGTTTCGTCGTCGCGTCTTCCCACACCTCTCCGAGCAGGAAGCTGTCCTCGTTGTTTCGCTTCATGACGGCGCGCATCTTCTCGATCGTGTCGTCCGGCAGTTCGTCGGCCACATCCAAGCGAAACCCTGCGGCGCCCCGATTGAGCCAGGTGTTGAACACGCTGTCCTCATGCTCGATGATGAAGTCGAGCCAATCCCTGCGGCTTTCGTCCACCTCGGGCAGGGTGTCAAAGCCCCACCACGCAGCGTACCGATCCGGGAACGCGCTGAACTTGTACCATCGGTAATAGGGCGACTCCTTGCTTTGATAGGCGCCCAAACCTTCATATCTGCCGTACCGGTTGAAATAAACGCTGTCGTCCCCTGTATGGGAAAACACCCCGTCGAGCACGATCCGGATGCCGACCTTCCCCGCTTCCCGCACCAATTCGTCAAAATCCTCCTCCGTTCCGAGGATCGGATCGATTTTGAGATAGTCCGCCGTATTGTAGCGATGGTTGGACGCCGCCTCAAAGATGGGATTGAGATAGATAAGGGATATGCCCAAATCTTTCAGGCGCGGCAACTCCTCGGTGATGCCTTTCAGATCGCCGCCGAAGAAATCGAGCGGTTCGTAATACTGCCGGCCTTCCGCCGGAAGATAGGCGGGAAGTTCGTCCCACTGACTGTGCAGCCACATGCCGGATCGGCCTTTCGCAAGATGATATGCCAAGCCGTCTTTCGCGCGATCCGCCGCGCTCCGTTTGAAGCGATCCGGGAAGATCTGGTACATGACGGCCGATTTGACCCAAGCCGGCGTAACGAAATTTGTGTCGAACACCGTAATCTGAAACGCCGGCGGCGCACCGGGAAAGATCTTTCCGATGCCGCTGTTGTTGCCGGCTTCCGCGCCGTAGTAGACGGTGTTGCCGCCCGGAAGACCCACGATGAACCAATACCATACCACACAGGGACGATCCGGAACCGTAAACGCGGCGCGCAGCATGCCGTCCGCGCCATCCGGTTTCAGCGCGTATTCCGTGACCCGTTCGTCATGCAAAACCGCCAAATACGCCCGTTCAAAATGCAGATCGTGTATGGACAGACCGATTGTGACTTCACTGCCCGCGGACAGCGCCCCCAACGGCTTGCGAAAGCGCTCTTTCGCGCTTTCGTGTACGATGGCGCTGTCCTGCACGATCATGCCCGCGACAAATATCTCGTTCATCGCGTCCGCTCCAATTCGCGCAGACCCCATATCTTTTCGTTGTATTCCAAAATGGTGCGATCCGCGAAGAACACGCCCGCATTGACCGTGTTCGCGGCGGTCATGCGCCGCCACCGGTTCCTGTCGCCATAGGCCCGCATCATCTCGGCATAGACCTGATCATAGGACTCAAAATCGTAAAGCAGAAAATATTTGTCCGCCCTGTCGTGATTGCCGTCGAGCAGGGAATGGTACAGATCGTGGAACTGTCTGTCCGGCGCCACCGGAAGCATGCCGTTGATACAGGAATCGATCGATCTCCGGAGATCGCCGTTCCGCTCGTAGATCGACCGCGGATTGTAATGCCCGTACTTCTCGATCCGTTCAATGTCCTCAACCCGGGCGCCGAAGATGAAGATGTTTT
>JAISML010000207.1 GCA_031276775.1 Eubacteriales Family XIII. Incertae Sedis bacterium
TTCATGCCCATGGCGCTCATCAGATCGGCGTCGAGAACGACGACGTCTTCATTCCGTTCCGCAAGTTCAATCATGGCTTCACAAAAAGCGACCCGCATTTCGGTTGTTTCGTTTTTCAATTCTTTTACTGCCGTAACGCTCATTTCGCTTCCTCCCGATACTGTGCGATCGCAGCGTCCATTTCGGCGTAAGCCTCTTCCATTTCCTCTTTTGAAATGTTTCTGCTGTGGCTGCCGACCACGCCCGCGGATTTGCTCCATCCCTCACCTTTGATCGTGTTCATGACAATCATCGAAGGTTTCCCCTTTACGGTTTTCGCAAGATCGATCGCCGCCTGCAAAGCGCCGGGATCGTGACCGTCCGCTTCGACGGAGAACCAGCCGAACGCGCGAAACTTCCGCACGACGTCCCCAAGCGAATTGATCTCGTCCGTGGCGCCGTCGATCTGCATATGATTGTAATCCATAAACGCGATCATGTTGTCCAATTTCTTCTGTGCCGCAAGCAAAGCCATTTCCCAAACCTGACCCTCCTGTGATTCCCCGTCCCCGAGCACAAGATAGATCGTGTTTGGCGCACCGTTCATCTTGTGCGCCAACGCGACGCCGCAGGCCGTGGACGCCCCCTGACCGAGCGAACCCGTGGTCATGTCGATGCCCACCGTCAGATTTCTGTCGCAATGGCTCGGGAGCCTTGTATGCGGTCTGTTGAGCGTATCGAGTTCTTCCGGCGGGAAATATCCGCGCAGGGCAAGCGTCGCGTAGAGCGCCGGCCCCGCGTGCCCTTTTGAGCAAATGAGCCAGTCCCGATCCTTCCACTGCGGATTTTTCGGATCGTGTTTCAACGCCCCGCCGTCGCAATACAGCACAGACAGCAGATCGGCGAGTGAAAGGGCTCCGCCCAAGTGACCCACGCCGAGACCCGCTATCGCCCTGACGATCCCTTTTTGGATCTCCTTCGCAAAAATCTTGCGTTCACACCAAGCTCGTTTATCCACAGTCAACACCTCCGCACCTATCCGTCCGTCACATTCCAAGGTATGCTTTTTTCAGGTCTTCTTTGAGCAAAAGCTCCGGACCTTTTCCTTCCATAACGATCGAGCCCTGCTCGATGACATACGCCCGATCGGCGATTTCAAGCGTCTTTTGCACGTTTTGTTCCACAATCAGGATCGACGTGCCGTTCGCCCGGATATCCTTTATGGCTTCAAACATCTCCGCAACCAATATCGGGGCGAGTCCCCAGGAGGGTTCGTCCATGATGAGGAGCTTGGGATTCCCCATCAAAGCCCTGGAAGTCGCCACCATCTGTTGCTGACCTCCGGAGAGCGTACCTGCCTTTTGTTTGCTTCTCTCTTTCAGCACCGGAAACATCCCGTATATTTTTTCTTTGTTCTCCTGACGGTTTTTACGGTTTTCCTTTGTGCTGGAGCCGACGTTCAGATTTTCGTCGACCGTCAGCGAGGGGAACAGTTGTCTGCCTTCCGGAACCAGTACAATGCCGCGTTGCATCACTTTGTGGGAGGGCATGTTGGTCAAATCCTCGCCGTCAAACTCCACGCTCCCGCTCATGAGTTTTATCTGACCCGTGATGGCCTTCAGCAACGTACTTTTCCCCACGCCGTTTGCGCCCACGATGGCTACGATTTGCTTTTCGCCAACCTCAATGGTAATGCCGTGATCGATCTCGAGACCTTCGTAGCCGGCGCACAGATTGTTAACTTTCAGCATGTACGTAATCCTCCCCTAAATATGCGCTGATTGCTCTGGGATCGTTGCCGACTTCCTGGGGCAACCCTTCCACAAGTTTTGTCCCCCGGTCAAGCATGATGATCCTGTCGCTGCAGGACATGATGGTCTTGATGTCGTGCTCGATGATGATGATCGTGATGCCCGTGGCCTGAATCTTTCTCGCGCATTCCACAAGTTCGACTTTTTCCTGGGGATTGCAGCCGGCCATTACCTCGTCGAGCAGGAGCAGGGTTGGATCCGTCGCAAGCGCCCGTCCGACTTCGAGTTTTTTTCTGTCGACGGTCGTGACTTCGCTCGCAGATTGGTCGGGATTGCAGGTCATCGCGACATATTCGTAGATCTCTTCCGCTTTCTTTCTCACGTCCTTGGCGTTTTTCGTCTTCAGATAGCCGCCGACCATGATATTGTCGATCACGGACATGTCCCCGAACGGACGCGTGACCTGAAACGTCCGCGCAATGCCGAGCTGCGCCATTTTATCGACGCTCACGTTCGTAATGTCCTGCCCCTTGTAATGAATGGTGCCGGAGGTGGGATGAAAATAGTTCGCGATCATATTGAAGAGCGTGGTCTTTCCTGCGCCATTTGGACCGATCAGCCCGACGATGCTGCCCTCTTCGATATCGGTCGTCACATCGTTTACGGCGACAAGTCCGCCGAATTGTTTCGTGACATTTCGCAGTTCCAGTAAATTCGTCATTTCGCCCTCCTTCAATCATCTGTCTGCGCGGACTCTTTGGCTTTCCTGCCCTTGCCGAGCAACAAGCCTTCAAGCCAAGCGAAGAGACGCATCACATAGTCGTTGATCCCCTTGGGCATGAAGAGCACGACGATCACCATGACCACGCCATAAATGAACAAATGAAGTCCCGGAAGCGTCGCGCCGAAATAAAGAGAAAGCAGTTCCGTGATGGGAACGAGTATCACCGCCCCGATCATGGGACCGAATATCTTGCCCTGCCCGCCGACGACCGCGATCAGCGCGATCCGGATGGACATGTCGAGTCCGAAAATTCTGGTCGGATTGATATACCGGAAAAATTGCGCGTAGAACGCGCCCGCGATTGCAATGAAAAACGCGCTGATAAACATGCCGATCAATTTATACTTCAGAAGCTTTATCCCCAGCGATTCCGCCGCGTCCGCGTCGCTTCTGATGGCCACAAAGTAGTAGCCGAGTTTGCTGCGGTCGATCTTCCATGTGATGAGCAGAATGACCACCAGGAAGATAAGCATCAGATAATAGAAAGGGATTTTCCCGAGGAAACTGAACATCGCAATGTCGTCCCCGGTGTAGGGAACGGTGATGCCGCTCGCCCCTTTCGTGTCCAATCCGAAAACTTCTTTCGTGTTTTCAAGATACACCCTGATCAGTTCGGCAAACGCGATGGTCGTCAAGGTGAAGTACGGTCCGCTCATGCGGAAGCACGGAAAACCGATCAGTACGCCGACCACCCCGGTCAACAGGGCGCCGATAAACATCCCAACCCACGGAGTGACTCCGAAATGAACCAACAGCAGGGTGGATGTGTACGCGCCGATGCCCATCAGCGCGGAATGTCCCAACGACAGAACCCCGATGTACCCGCACAGAATATTCCACGCGCTGGCGCAGAAAGCGTAAAACAGCACCAGAACCAATATGTGCTGGGTGAAACTCGCCATGCCGAGCGGCAGCACCGCAAAGACGACAGCAAATATCAAAAGAAATAGTTTGCCTTCGAGAAAGTTCTTCTTTCCTCCGACAGTGGGCGCCGCGCCGGGAAGCTTTTCATCTTGCTTATTCATTTCACACCCCTTCTATTTCTTTCCGAACAACCCGGTCGGTTTTACGACCAAGACGATGATGAACAACACGAATGACAGCATGGTTGCGGCCGTACCGGTGATCAGCTGCGCCCCAAGGGTTTCCACGATACCGAAGATGATACCGCCGATAAGCGCCCCCGGAATGCTGCCCAAGCCGCCGAGCACGACGATCATGAAAGACTTGACCCCGAACATCGTGCCCATGTTCGGTTGCGCGTACAGGAACTGAATCAGGCACGCCCCCGAGATCGCAAGCGCGGCGACGCCGAGTCCGAACGCAATGCTGTAGGACTTAAAGACGTCAACCCCGCAAAGTCCCGCCGCCGTACGGTTTTGGGCGACGGCGCGGATCTTCGTTCCCAGTTCCGTCTTGTTGAAAACAAACCAGAGCGCAAACGCGAGGACAAGTCCCGCGACGAGCGCGAGCGGTCTTGCCAAAGTAGTCGTAAAGAAGCCGTCGCCGACTTTGATGATAATGCCGCTGGCCGCCGTTTTGATCGTACGGTAAGAAGCGCCGAATATCATCATAAAAAGATACATGAGTGCGAAATCAAGTCCAATCGTCATCATCATGACGCTGGTCGGTTCGACCACCGACGCGCGTTCGCGGATGATCAGCGGTTTCACGAGGAACATCTGTACGGCATAGCCGAACAGGAACATGACCGGTGCGACCAGAATGATCCCAAGGTATGGATCGATCCCATAATTCTCATGCAGCACATAATACATGAAGCACGAAACCATCAACATGGAACCCTGCGCAAAATTTATAACGCGCGTAACCCCGAAAATAACGCTGAGTCCCACCGCGATAGCGCCGTATGCA
>JAISML010000078.1 GCA_031276775.1 Eubacteriales Family XIII. Incertae Sedis bacterium
AGGGATTGGTCACTGGCGTCCTTGCCCAGCGTTTCGGCCGCCAAGCCCGCGACCTTGCTGTTGCCTCCCCAACCGGCGAAAAACACGACGCCGCCCGGTTTTGCAAGCATCGCGCAACCCGGTTCCGTCATCGGCCGTTCGGAGCAATTGATGACGACGTCGTAACTGCCCATCGGCGAGAGCTGCTCCCGCAAGGCCTCGATGTCGTTCGCCTCAAACGTGCTGAGGACATCGTAGAGATCTGCGATCATCGCATCCGGCGGCGCGGCGCTGTTGTCTACGCAACCGATGAGCATACCTGTTCCCGCCAATTTCTTCCTCGCCGCCGCCGCGCAGAAGACGCCCATTTTCCCGGCCGCGCCGAGAATCACAACGCGATCGCCCTGTTTGACCAAATGATGGGTTGCCGCGGATTCGCCGGCCACTTCCACGGCGGAAAGCTGTATCTTCTCCGAGAGTCCGTCGATCTTCTTCAAAACCGGGCTGTTTTCAAAAAGTACGGCTTTGCCTTTCACCTCGATCTGCGCCATCGTCGTATCGATATCGACGATCTCGTCGATGCGCAGCGGTATGCCCGTCAGCGAACTGAGGGAACAGATCCCGTCGCCCACCGCTATGCCGTACCTGTTTCCGTAGGCGCCGCCGATCCGCTCCACGCGGCCGAACAGCGTCCCGCCGGTGCCTGTGACGCTGTTGTGCAATTTGCCGCGCTCGGCCACAATCCGAAGGATGTTCTTCGCCATTTCGTCCTTGTCGCCGTACGCGGCTTCCATGAACTGGACGAAGCAGGTCATGTCGATGTTGAGCAATTTCACATCGACGAGAACCTCATGATCGCTGATCTCCGTGCTGTTGTCTATCTCCCACGCGGAATACGGATAAAAATTCTGTGGGCGGACGGATCTGTAAATTCCAAAATCATCGTACTTTTTCATGGTTTCATATGATTGACTGCCATCCCTCCCGGGAATGGCGCCGCGCCCTCAAACGGGCGGCGGGACAAAACGGTCGATGGCATGGGCGACGCCGTTTTGCCCGCAGTCCAACGTCACAAAATCCGCCGCAGCCCGCGCCGCAGGCGCCGCATCCCCCATGGCGACGCCGACGCCCGCGTATGAGATCATGCCCGCGTCATTGTCGTTGTCCCCGATGCACATGGTTTCGGAGGGTAGGATGCTTAACCGTTGGCAGAGGAATTCGATCGCTTTGGCTTTGTTCACGCCGAGACCGCCGATTTCATAATTGAAAGGCAGGGACGTCGTAAACTCGTACAGTTCACTGCCGCTCAACCGTTCGAACAGCCGGGCGCGCATCGCTTCGGAGCCGTAATTGAAATTGATGTTTTCGATCACGTCCATATGCGTCCGCGTCAAAGCCGGCAGATCGTCCGTCGGAATCCGCGACGCCCTGATATAACCGAGAAACCGGGCGGGCACCCCGTAACGTTCCGGATCGTCATGGCAGGCCGCGCTGACATAAGGCTTCCCGTCGAAGAACACCTCGCACATGACCTCGCCGGAAGCGATGACATCCCATACGCTTTCCACGGCCTCACGCGAAAGATACCGCGCGTACAGCTGTTCCCCCGTCACGTTGTCGTAAATCTTTGCCCCGTTGGCGCAGACGAGATACCGGATGCCGCCGATGTCCTTGACGGTCTGCGGCACGGACGATTCGGATCTGCCCGTGGCGACGACCACATGAATCCCGCGGGCGACGCAACGGGCGAGGGCCTCACGATTTTCCCGCGTGACTTCCATGTTGGGGTTGAGCAGGGTTCCGTCGAGATCCGTCGCTATGAGTTTTACCGTTCCGTTAAAATTGAATTTTTCCATCACTGCTCCAAATCGAGGCTGGTCTGACGGATTTCCACCACCGTCTTCGCCTCTTCAAAATGTATGGCGTCCTCTATGTCCTCTATGGCGGGCAAATCCTTGATGGTCCTGAGATCGAAATTGGCGAGAAACACCTCCGTGGTGCCGTACAGGACCGGTCTGCCGATGGCCGGGGAACGCCCGCGTTCCTCCACAAGCTCCTTTTTCATAAGTCCGTCAATCACGCGATCGCTCTTGACGCCGCGGATGGAATCTATTTCGCTCTTCGTCACCGGCTGTTTGTACGCGATGATGGCCAAGACCTCCA
Organism: Eubacteriales Family XIII. Incertae Sedis bacterium; assembly: GCA_031276775.1. Lineage (GTDB taxonomy): Bacteria > Bacillota > Clostridia > Peptostreptococcales > Anaerovoracaceae > JAISGB01. The sequence continues at coordinate 2,143 of JAISML010000078.1, forward strand.
GCGCCGCCCGGGAAAGTCTGCGTTCCCGCACGGGCGTGCAGACGGAACGGATGTAATCGAAATTCCCCTCATCGGTCACAAACTGAAATTTCCCGTTGATCTCGCGGATCCGAATGCCCCGCTCCTGTTCGTCGTACTCCCGCCGCAGTTCCCTGAAATACCCCTCGGCCGCAGCCTTGTCGACGCCCATGGCGTCCCCCGCCATCTTCGCGTCCAGCGGTTCGCCCCAGACGAACATCATGGATTCAAAGGCTGATTTGATCGTTTTTTTTGTTGGCATTTCCACTCCGTTTCGCCGCTTGCCGTCCCTGCGGCTTCCATTCCACCTCTATCTCTTTGAAATTCCCCTCCTGCCTTGCGCCGATCACACCGGACTTGATCATCTCAAGCAGGGAAACAAAGGTGACTACCTTGTCATACCGATCGCTGTCGGGCAAAAGCAGATCCCGAAAACGCGCAAGACGGCCTTTCGCCCGCCTGAGAAAATGCCGGATCGCGCTCTGCTTCGCGGAGACGGTCATGCGCTCCCGTTCGATTCCGCTTTGCATGGCCGCGAGTTCCCCCTGTTTGCGCTTTCGGTGGATGAATGCCTTGAACGCGGCGATGAACCGATCCCTGTCCATGTTCAGGTATTCGTCGGGTTCCCCCGTGTAGGGCGCCAAATCCTCCTTGGGTTTCACCAATTTCATGGCGGCGAGATCCATCTGTTCCTCCAGGGCGGCCGCCAATTTTTTGAACTGCGTATATTCGAGCAACTTCTGCGCAAGCTCCGCTCTCGGGTCTTCCTCAACCGCTCCGTCCGCCTTGATGCGCGGCAGAAGCATTTTTGACTTAAGTTCGATGAGCGTTGCGGCGAGAACGAGAAACTCCGCACCGACCATGACGTCCCGTTCCTGCATCATCTCAATGTGGCGGATGTACTGCGACGTGATCTCCGACACCCTGATGTCGTAGATGCTCATCTCCGCGTTTTCGATAAGGTAGACAAGCAGATCGAAAGGGCCCTCGAATATTTGCAATTTCACCTTGTATGACATGAACAATGTATCCTGTATGATGCTTTCGTTTCGCTCCCGGAAGCGGGTTTTTCTTCCTGTATTTGCGTGGAAGCCCGAACGGAGGCGATCGCACCGTCAAGGCCGCATACGCTTTTTTTCACGCCGATCATGCAATTCTTGCGCGAAAAAAGTTCGGACCCGTGTTTGCCGACACTTTTTTTGAGATCGCCAATCAAGCCGGACATTTGGTTGATCTTATCCGCATACAGAGCTATCGTCGCCATAGGTGTGCTTCCCATTCCGTAAATTGATCAAATTTTATTTTCCGTCAACCCTTTTGTTTGCGCATCGCAACGCCGCAAACAAGCATGCATCGACGCTTTTGCAATATGTCCTCTGTCCATTATATACGCATTTCCTTCGATTGTTATATGTTTTTCAAAAATAGCGTCAATTTTTCGATCCCGTAAATCGGAAACTGAAACGCATCCCCGCCTCTTCCGCAGCATGGATAAACAGGGTCTCCTGAACAACCCAAAAGCGTTAAAAAATGAAGTCCCAAAAACATTTTATGTGTGTTGCCCAACGCCTCAAATAGTATATAATATTCCCATGGAAATAATGGGAATGCCGTTATCTGATTTTTTCACGCAACTCATGGGTATCGTCCTCATCGACCTTGTACTCGGAGGTGACAACGCCATCGTGATCGGCATGGCCTGCCGCAACTTGCCCGAAAAACTGCGTTTTAAGGGAATAATAGCAGGAACGATTGGGGCGGTTGCTTTTCGAGCGACCGCTACCGTAATAATCGTGTGGCTCATGACGCTCCACTTTGTTATGCTCGGCGGCGGCATAGCGCTCGTTTTCATCGGCTGTAAATTGATGGTAAAGGAAGATGGGACGGACGGCGTCAAGGCCGCAAGTTCCCTTTTTAAGGCGATCATTACGGTGATAGCGGCTGACGCAATTATGGGCATAGACAATATTCTTGCCGTGGCGGGAGTGGCGCACGGACATCCCATCATGGTGGTCATTGGTCTCTGCATCAGCGTCCCCATCATGGTTCTCGGAAGTACGCTCGTCGTGAAACTCATGAACCGTTTCGGATTTATCGTCTACATAGGAGCGGCCGTCATACTGTATACGGCGGGTACGATGATAACGGACGAACCTTTAATCGAAGCATGGTTTCACGAGCATACGGTGGTCAGGTGGGCGGTGATCGCCGCGGTCACGGCGGGAGGTCTGCTATTCGGCTATATTCATAATAGGCGCAAAGAGAAATGACGCGCCGGGCGCGGCTTATTGCATATCATCTGTTTATCGGCATTCAGTAAGCAGCGTTTGCATCCAAAACAGCAACGGCCCGCACGGAAAGGATGACATTTGGCCGCGGGAATAATACGGTTCACTTCATCAATGCGTCTGCTCCACCACCTTTGATAGTCGTATCTAAGCGGCTCCGGCTTACCAAATCTTAATCATCCGTGCCGACCTCAATCAGTGCGTGGGCGGCGCCGTCTCCGGCATTGATTTGG
>JAISML010000255.1 GCA_031276775.1 Eubacteriales Family XIII. Incertae Sedis bacterium
GGCACGAGGGATTTCGCCGACGCTGCGCGTCAGCCGTCCTCGCCCGGCGCACGGGCTCGGACCTGAAAGCTCCTCGGGAGCTTTCAGCCCGTTCGGGTTCGAATCCCTCTATCCTGTCCCTGTGATTGCTATGATTGCTGTGATTGCTATGATTGCTATGACAAACGCGTCCTTGAAAGAACGCGTTCCTCTTGGCGAGGCACGAGGGATTCGAACCCCCAACCGACAGATTCGAAGTCTGCGACTCTATCCGTTGAGCTAGTGCCCCAATGATGTCGTTGTTTCCCGCCGTCATTGGAACAATCATACCATATTTTTTACGGTGTACGCAAGACCGCCGCGGAAGCGGATCCCGCGCCCCGTTTGATCATGACGGCGTCCGCAACGAGCACACCGTGTGCACAGACGAAGACCGGATTGAGATCCATCTCGATCAGTTCCTCTTTCATGCCGGCGGCCATTGCCGAAACATCCGCGATCAAATTTGCAAACGCATCGACGTCAAGCGGCGGTTTCCCCCGATAGCCGCCCAAAAGCGCGGCGCCTTTCAGCGAATGGATCATTTCGAGCGCTTCAAACGCGGAAACAGGGGCAAGACGCAGGGCGGTATCCCTGAATACTTCAACGAACACGCCGCCAAGTCCCGTCATGATTGCGGGACCGAACCGGGGATCATTTTTGACGCCGACGATCATCTCCGTGCCCGGAGGCGCCAACCGTTCGACAAGAATCCCGTCGATCGCGGCGCCCGGTCTTGCGTTCCGCACATTTGCCATAATGCGTCGATAGGCTTCCCTCACCCCGTCGGGCGAAGTGACGCCCACTGCCACCCCGCCGACGTCGCTCTTATGGAGGATGTCCGGGGAAGAAATCTTCATAACCGCGGGAAATCCGATTCTCGATGCGAGGTCTGCCGCATCCTCTTCACAGACAGCCACCCCTCCTGCGGGAACCGGTATGTGCCAATGGGCGAGTTCCGTCTTCGTTTCATGTTCGGTCAGCGTGACGGGGGCGCCAACCGAACCGCCGGCTTCCTTTTCCCGTCCGCCGAAAATCGGAAGGCGGTCGTCCACCGCCGCGGAATCATGCCCGATATGGCGAAACACATTGGCAAGCAGAGGAAAAGCATATTGGGGCGGCGGCAGGATCGGGACGCCCATTTGTTCAAGCCGCAGCCGGAAATCGTTGTTTCTCGTATTCCCCGTAAACGGCAGAATCAGGATCGGCTTTGCGTTTGCCTCCTTGCGGACGATCTCCATCGCGTCGGCCATGTACCGGATTGCGGGATCCGTAATCTCCTGCGTCAACGTATAGCCGACGAGGACAAGGTCGACGCCGGGATCGTTCATGACACAGCGCAAAGCGGCGGCATACCGCTCCGTGTCATAGCTGAGCGTGGCTGTCATGTCCAAAGGGTTCGCCGGCGTCGCGTAAGGAGGAAGCATCGCGGTCAACCCGGTCAATGTCGTTGCCGTAAAGTCGGGATATTCGATGCCGTTGCGTTCCCCCAAGTCTGCGCAGATTCCCGTCTCACCGCCCGAAAGGTTCATCGATCCGATCCCTTTCCCCGCAGGAAGCTTGGGCAATACCGCCAGTGTCTGCGCCGTATAGATGAGTTCCTCGAGATCTTCCACGCGGATCACGCCGAATTTTTCAAAAAGTGCGTCAAAAAAACGATCGGAACCCGCAAGGCTTCCCGTATGACTCGCGGCGACGCGCTCCCCTTTTTCGCTGCGTCCGGTTTTCAGCGCAACGACAGGTTTGCCGATCCCGGCGGCTTTTTTGAGACAAGCCGCAAATCGGCCACCGTCTTGAATCCCTTCGAAATACAGGGCGATGACCTTGGTGTCGGGATCGTCGAGCAGAAATTCAATGTAATCCTCGATCTTCGTCACGGCGGCATTCCCCGCCGATATGAGGCAGCTGAAAGACGGCACGGGACTTTCCATCGTCGAATAGCAAAGTTGCCCGCTTTGGGAAACAAACCCGATTTTCCCTTTGCGTTCGCGCACGGAGGGAAGAAACGCAAAGGCATGTATTCCCTCCGTGTAGTTTACGAAACCCGCGCAGTTCGGTCCCATAAGCGCCATGTCGAGTTCGGCGCAAAGCGCGCAGAGCGCAGTTTGCGCGGCTTCCCCTTCCGGCGTGCCGGTTTCTTTGTAACCGCTTGCGAAAACAAGCGCCGCGCGCGCCCCTTTTTTGTGCGCTTCCCGGATCAAATGCCCGACCGTTGCCGCAGGGGTGCAAATGACCACAAGGTCTATGTCTTCCGGCAGATCGGCGAGGGAAGGATAGGCGCGCCTCCCAAAGATCGTTTTCCATTTTGGGTTGACAAGATAAAAAGTGTGTTCCTTCATATAGGCGACGGCGTTTCGCGTCGTATCCCCGCCGAAACCTTCCCCTTCGCCTGCCCCGACAATCGCCATTTTCCCGGGTTTTAAAAGTTTGTCGATGTTCATGCCGCGCCTCCCTGTTTTGCCCCGAAACCTTTCCGTCCGCCGCTATGTGTCTGCGTTCCCGCATCCTGTCCGAAACGCAATGCGGTTTTTCGGATCGCTGCGTCCTTTTTCGGCGAAATGGCGATCGATGGCGTCAAGCATGATGCGCTCGTCCCACACAACCCCCGCGCGCGCAAGAACGCCGAGCATGAACAGATTGAC
>JAISML010000272.1 GCA_031276775.1 Eubacteriales Family XIII. Incertae Sedis bacterium
GTGAACGGTGTCGCGGTACAAAAGTTTGTTTGAAACGATGATCGTGACGATCGACAGCAGTCCGCCGATCAGCGTGGGTAGTTCCGGAGCGGCGACGGCGGTCAGAAGCAGAATGGGCAGGAGGAAAGCAAGCCCGGAGAAGAGTGTGATGAGGAACACGCCTTTGATCGCTTTCACGGATTTCCCCGCCGCGCATACGATCAGAAACGGGACGATGAGACAGAGCGGCGCGATTTGCAACGCCGTGAAGAAGCCGAGCGTCCGCGCGTTCAGCCCCGTGACGTCCGCAAGGGTCAAAAGCGGCACGCCAAGCGTCGCAAAAGCGGTGGGCGCGGTATTCGCAATCAGGCAGACGACGACGGCGGCAAACGGGGGGAAGCCCATCGCGATCAGGATGCCGCCCGGAATGAGGACGGGCGTCCCGAAGCCCGCCACGCCTTCCAGAAATCCGCCAAATCCCCACGCGAGCAGAAGCGCGAGAACGCGCTTGTCCGTCGATGCGCCGGCCAACATGCCTTTGATGATCTCCATGCCGCCCGTATGAATGGAATACTTGTACAGGATGAGCGCTGCGACGATGACCAGGATGATCGGCCACAGAGCGAACAAAACCCCTTCCGCCGCAGCCGAAACCGTTTCACCGGGGGTCATACCCCACAGAGCAACCGCAAGCGCCGCGCAGATCGCAAGCGCCGAGGGACAAGCCGCGCGGCCCGGCAGACGCAGCAGGCACAGCGAGAAAAAGAGCCACAGGATCGGCAGGATGCCAAAGACAAAAAAGAGCAGATCGCCTTTCATCATTTTCTCCTTTCCCCCGCTCTGTGGCGGCACAAATTCCGCATGAACGCAATCCTCGGTTTTGGTTCACGCTTTCAGCGGCAACCGATATCATCGCTTGTTCAACAGCCGAACGCGGCGAGAAATCGCATCAGATTGTCGACCGTCGCTTCCAGATCCGCCCGGCTCCTCAGGCGCGCTTCCCTGTACGGGACAGCCGTGCGGTTGATGCTGAATACGGCGGTCACGCCCAGACCGTACGCCTGTCCGATGCCGTCTCCGACGTCGCCGACAACGGCGATAAGCGGTACGCCGGCCCGTTTCGCGCGTTTCGCGATTCCGATGACGACTTTTCCCCTGAGCGACTGCGCATCGATCTTCCCCTCTCCGCTGATGACGAGATCCGCGTCGGCGACCGTTTCGTCAAAATGCGTGACGTCCAGGATCGTTTCAATGCCCATGGTGAGTTTGGCATTGAGGAAAGCGACGGAACCGCCGCCCATGCCGCCCGCCGCGCCCGCTCCGGGAAGCGGGGCGACATCCTTGCCGAGATCGAGCCTGATGCGTTCCGCAAGATGCATTAGCCCACCGTCCAAGCGTTTTACCGCTTCGGCGTCCGCTCCTTTTTGCGGTCCGAACACATATGCGGCGCCGTTTTTGCCGAAAAACGGATTGTCGATGTCGCACATGGTCACAAAATCCGCGGATCGCGCGGCGGAAAGCAGAGAATCCGCGTCGATGCGCGCGATGTCTTTCATCGTGCCGCCTGTTGGAATGAAAGATTCACCGGCGGTGTTGAGGAAGCGGACGCCGAGCGCGGCGGCCATGCCGCAACCGCCGTCGTTTGTGGCGGAACCGCCCAAACCGAGGATGATCCGCCGGCTGCCCCGGCTCAACGCGGCGGCGATCAGCTCACCCACCCCGTAGGAGGTCGCAAGCTCCGGATCCTTTTTGTCGCCCGCGAGCGACAGCCCCGCCGCCGCCGCCATTTCGATCACGGCCGTTCCGTCCGGCAATCTGCCGTAAAACCCCTCAGTTTCCTCAAAAAAAGGTCCTTTGACCGGTACGGTCGCTTTCCCGCCGCCGAGCGCTTCGAGAAAACAGTCCACACTGCCTTCCCCGCCGTCCGCGACGGGTATCTTGACGATTTCGGCCCCGGGAAAGACGTTCCATATCGCCTTTTCCATGATGCCGCAAATCTCGATCGAACTCATGGTGCCCTTAAAACTGTCGGGAATCAATACCACTTTCTTCATTTTGACGCTCTCTTTCAATGGCTATCCGGGACAACACAACAGATTCCGTCGCAAAAACGGAACAAACTGTCGCAGGACAAAACTTAAATTCCTGTCGGATACGGAAGTTCGCACGACCCCGCAACGCGACGCCGGCCTGTAACCGACAGAGACTTCGGCATAGATTTCCGCACGCCTGACGCTTCCGTGATCCTATGCGTGGCGAATGCTTCCGTGATCCTATGCGCGCCAACTTACGGAAATGCCGCGAGAGCCGTTCCCTAGCCCTGAAACAGCTCTCACCGCAGATATTTCCTACTGCGCCGCGCCGTTTTACAGATCGGCGGGCAACGGGCTGACTGCGGGCAGACGCTCCGCGATCATGTTCATGAGGTGATCCGTCGAGGGCAGTTTGTCCACCAATTTCCCGTTTCCGACCGCGACGAGATTTACGCTCGAAGGCGCGAGCACACCGCCGAACACTTCATCCACCGCGGCGGCGCGGTAGATGGGCTGGGTGTCGTCCATCTCCTTGGATATTTCGTCCGTGCCTTCCCACGGGAATTCCACTTCGCAGACGCGGGCAATCGCTTTCGCGACTTCCCAGTTCGAATACGCCACCTCCTCGAGCACAGCCTCCTGAACGATCCGCAATCTGCGTTCCGTGTTTGTATAGGTTCCGTCGGCGGAAGAGAAGCCCGTGCCGGGAATGACCACATCGGCATGCTCCGCCGTGGCGGTCAGGTGCGTGTCGCAGACCATGACAAACTCCGCGTTTTCCACAAGTTTCAGCGCCGCTTTCGCTTCCGGGGACGCGCCGTTTTGCGCGGCCGCTCCCACAGGATCCTCTCCGAAGATGAGCAGCGCCCTGACGTTTGCAAGATCGCAGGCCGTCGCGGTGACGCCTTGGTAGATGAGACCCTGGCTGTTGTTTTTGGGCTTCAACAGCAGAATGCCGTCGCGCGGACTGCCGATATGCCCGGACAGCACGGCGATGTCCCCGATGAGGATCGCCGCCTCCGGCGTAACGGTGTTCTGCTGATAGACGATCATCGCTTTTTTCGCGTCCGCGTAAGCGGCTGCGATCCCGGCGGCTTTCGCCGACACTTTCACGTCTTTCAGGGCTTCGGCCAAGGCCTCAAACCCCTGCTCTTCCGTCGCGGCGCCGCGCTCCATGACGGCTTTTGCAATCTCTTTCAGGAATTTCGTGTTGTTCGCCGTGTAGACGCGATCGGCGGCGAAAGCAAAATGCTGCTGTTTCATGTCCTTCGGATTGATGAGAAAGACTTTCGCTCCGCGCTCCGCAGCCTGTTTCAGTTTCAGATAAGCCACGGGGTTTTCCGGCATATCGAACCCGACCGCCAAAATGACCTCGGTGGAAAGCAACTCGTCGATGGTGTTGGGCGACGCGTCGATGCCTATCACGCGCGCAAGACCGTTCGCCCTGTTGTTGAAGGAGAACGCCGCGGCGCCGATCTCGTCCGCGAGCGCTTTGATGGCGTATATTTCCTCATTGGTGTATCGATCCGAGATCGCCACGCCCACCGCGTCCCGTCCGTACTGCGCCGCGACGGATTGCGCTTTCTTTGCGGTCATCACGAAAGCGTCGTAATAGTCGGACTCGACGAGTTCATCCCTGTCCGGGGAGCGCATCAGCGGCTCCATGATCTTCCCTTCCAATTCGGAACAATCGAAACCAAACTTTCCCCGGCCGCAGAGCAAACCTTTGTTGACGGCGCCTTCCTTGTCCGGCGTCGCTTTCACAAGCAGATCGCCGTAAGTTTCAAGTGACAGGCTGCATCCGATCGAACAGTAAGGACAGGTGGTGTCCGTGGACACGGTGTCGAGCGGCACGGATTTTGGCAGGGAAAGGCGTTCCTGCAAAGCGCCCGTCGGACAGACGCTGACGCATTGGCCGCAGGAAATGCAACCGGATTCCGCAAGGGGTTTTTCAAGCGTGGGTTTCACGATGGTGTCAAAACCTCTGTCGACGAGTCCCAGCGCCCCTACGCCCATCACTTCGTCGCACACCCGCACACAAAGTCCGCAGAGGATGCATTTGTTGCCGTCCCTGACGATGAAGGGATGTCCGTCGTCGCAGACCGAAGGATCGATGGGTCTCCCATCCCCGTCCGCCAAAGAAATGTCGCCGCTCAACCGATCCGGCTTCACATCGTAGCGATTGGCAAAATCGTACAGTTTGCATTCGAAATAGTCGCCGCAGCCGCACTCGAGACAACGGCTCGCATCCGCGATGGCCTGCGTTTCGTCGTAGCCGATCACCACCTCGGTAAAATTGCGTTTTCGCTCCCCGGGCGACAGCTGCCCCATTTTCGGGCGGCATTCCCGCTCCCGATCCTCAAAGGTCTTTTCCGTCACGTCACTGCGCTCGACGACATAGTCGGGCGCATAGCGCACTTCCTCGCCCGCAAGATAGCCTTCGATGACTCCGACCGCTTTCTTCGCGTCCGCGATGGCTTCCACCGCGATGGATATCTTGTCGTTGCCGCAGTCTCCGCCCGCGAATACGCCGGGAATGTTGGTCATAAAGGTTTCGGGATCATAGACGATGCCTTTCTTCCGCGTCAGGTTCACACCCTCAAAGCCGCTCGGATTGACGGCCTGTCCGATGGCAAGGATGACATTGTCCACCTCGATGGTTTCCGTTTTTCCTGCCACGGGACGCGGCGCCCGCCGCCCGGACGCGTCCGGTTCACCCAACTCCATGATCTGGAGCTTCATCTTTTTCACCTTGCCGTCCTTGCCCTTGATGATCTCCAAGGGGTTGGTCAGGTTCTTGAATATGACGCCCTCTTCCTCCGCTTCCTCAATTTCCACGAGATCGGCGGGCATCTCGTCTTTGGTCCTCCGATATATGTTGTAGACGTTCTCCGCGCCCAACCGCACGGCCGTCCGGCAGGCGTCCATGGCCGTGTTGCCGCCGCCGACGATGGCGACATTCCTGCCCAGCCGTATTTCCTCGTTGCGCACGACCTTTCTGAGCAGGTCGATGCCTCCGATCACGCCTTCGGCGTCCTCGCCTTTCGCGCCCGTTCCCGTGCTGATCCACGCGCCGATTCCGATGGCTGCGGCGTCGTACTCCTCCCGCAGAACGTCGAAATCAATATCGACGCCCACGCGCGTATCGGTGCGTATCTCGACGCCCATCGCTTCTATGACGGCGATCTCTTCATCCAAAACATTGTTCGGCAACCGGTATTCCGGTATGCCGTAGCGCAGCATGCCGCCGGCCTTGGGCATGGCCTCGAAGATCGTGACGCTGTGCCCGTTTCGACGCAGGAAATACGCCAAGGAAAGACCGAAAGGTCCGCCGCCTATGACGGCGATCGTCTTGCCCGTCTCCTCGCCTATTTCGGGAACGAACGGATCGCCGTCCGACATGTCCATGTCCGCCGCGAAGCGTTTGATCCATGCGATGCTGATGGGTTCCTCGATCAGGCGCCGTCTGCAATTGTCCTCGCAGGGGTGGGGACAAACCCGCCCGATCGCGCCCGGCAGAGGAATGTTCTCGCGGATCAGTTCCAACGCCTTTTCGAACTCTCCGTTGGCGACGAGTCCCACGTAACCCTGGCAATCGGTATGCGCCGGGCACGACAGCACGCACGGAGGCCGGCAATCCCCGACATGGTTGGAAAGCAGGAGTTCCAAGTTGGTTTTGCGGGACTCGTACACCCGCTCTGTGTTCGTCCTGACCACCATGTTCGGTGAGATGTCCGTGGCGCAGGCTTTCACCAATTTGGGGTTGCCTTCCACTTCCACCACGCAAATGCCGCAGGCGCCGTAGATCTCCGTCCGCTCGTCAAAACAGAGCGTGGGGATGAAGATGTCGTTCGCCAGTGCGACTTCCAAAATCGTTTGTCCGGGGAGGCCGACGACCTCCTTGCCGTCTATGTTCAGCCGAAATGTTTTCATTGCAGTTCCCTCCCTCTCAGTCTCTCAGGATCGCGCCAAAATTGCACGATTCTTCGCATTTTCCGCATTTGATGCACGTCTCCTGATCGATCGTGTGCCGCGACTTGCGTTCTCCGGTGATCGCGTTCACCGGGCAACGCCTCGCGCAAAGGGTGCATCCCGTGCATTTGTCCGTGATGGTAAAAGTGATGAGGGACTTGCAGTAATGCGCTGTGCAACGTTTTCTGTAGATGTGGTCTTCGTACTCGTTCCTGAAATACCGTATGGTGGTGAGAACGGGATTGGGCGCGGTCTGACCGAGCCCGCACATGGAACCGTCTTTGATCTTGCCCGCCAATTCTTCGAGCAATTCGATGTCGCCGTCCCTGCCCTTGCCCTGCGTGATCCGTTCGAGGATTTCCAGCATGCGCTTCGTCCCGACCCTGCAATAATTGCACTTTCCGCAGGATTCTTTCCGCGTAAAATCGAGGAAGTAGCGGGCCATGTCAACCATGCACGTATCCTCGTCCATGACGATCATGCCGCCGCTGCCCACGATGGCGCCCGTCTTCGTGATGTTCTCGTAATCCACCGGCGTGTCGATCAG
>JAISML010000002.1 GCA_031276775.1 Eubacteriales Family XIII. Incertae Sedis bacterium
GTGCCCGGCGTCACGCTTACGGCGCAGTGGACGGCTGTCCCGGCTTCCCCGCCCGCACCCGGGGGAAATCCTGAAAATCCCGCGGCGCCCGGCGCGGGAGCCGGCGACGATACCGTGACAGCCGGCGGTATTGCGGGCGACACGACGCCGAATCCGGAGAACGGCACCTCGATCAGGGATTACGACGGTGGCGGAGACTGGGGCGGCGAAAGCGCCGCCGCAAGCGAAGAAGCCCCCCGGATATTCGGGGATGCGGAAATTCAGGCGCTTTCCGACGCCGGCGTACCTGTCATAACGATGGGAGAATTCAACGTTCCGCTGTACGGCAAAACGGGGGTCGCGTCTTACGGATTGCTGAATTTGATCCTGCTTGTGGCCATGCTCGTCATTGCAGTTCAATCGGCTTTTCGGTTTGTTTTCGCGGGACGGCGCGCCGAAGCGCTTGACGTCCGTCCCCCGGTCGGCGCGCGGGCGAAATGGTTCATTCCCGAAATGCTCGTTGCGATCGCGGGAACGATCCTGTTCCTGCTCACGGAGAAATTGGGCGATGCCATGACGCTCGTGGACAGCGCGACGCCGGTTCAGTTCTTTGCGACGGGAGCTGTCATCGTTCTGCACATAGGTGCGTTCCGCGCAAAGCGCACGGGCGGAGCCGCAATGAGGTAAGACGCGGGAAAACGGGACAGCGCAGGCGGCTGCGGGAACGGCAGGGAAAAGCACACGTTCGGCAAGAGACCTTTGGTCTTCGTTGCGGCGCTCATGCTGATCGTCACGGCGGCGGTGCGGCCGCGAAAGGACGGATGTCCGACACAGGAACCGTCCTTTCGCGTCGCCGCCGCATTTTCCTGTCCTTTCCCGGGCTTCCGTCTCAACGCGCGTTCTGCGGCAACCGAGGATGGACATACAGCGTTTTGTTGTGGGTGAATACGACCATGCCGGGCTTCGCGCCGGCAGGTTTCTTCACGTATTTGACGAGGGTGTAATCGACGGGGACATTGGCCGAATCGCGCGCTTTGCTGTAGTAGGCTGCGATTTCGGCCGCTTCTTTCAGGGAATCATCGTCTGAGATTGTTGTTTTGCCGTCTGCGGCGCCTGCCAGGATCACGTGCGAACCGGGGATGTCCTTGGTGTGAAGCCAGATATCCGTGGGCTTTGCCCGCCTGAGCGTCAGTTCGTCGTTTTCCTTGTTGTTGCGTCCGACCGATATGCGTCGTCCCGCACTGCTTTCGTATTGCAACCGATCGGACTTTCGGACGGTCTTTCCCGCTCCGTTTTTGCGTCTGCGCAGGAAGCCCAATTCGCGCAATTCTTCACGGATGGCGTCCACATCCCCGTCGGTTTCGGCATTTTGGATGAACACGCGGTAGGAATCGAGAAAGTCAATGTCGGCCTTCGTCTTGTCGAGCTGTTCACGTTTGGCCACGCGCGCGGTCTTGGCCTTGCTGTATTTTTTAAAATACTGCTGCGCGTTTTGCGCGGGCGATCGCATCGGATCCAAGGGAATCGTCACCTCGGTTTCCTGTCCGTCTTCGGCGGCGTAATCCGTAAGCGTGACCTCTTTCATTCCTTTTTCCATCCGGTAGATGTTCGCGGTGATCAGTTCGCCCCTGCGTCTGTATTCTTCGGCGTTCTCCGCTTCCAGAAGGTCTTCGAGCAGACGCTGCTGTTTCAGAAAGAGCTTGTCGAGTTTCGCTTTCAGTATCTGGTTCACGTCGGCCGATTTTTGCCGAAGCCTGTTGTCGCGTTCATTCTTCTCATAATAGGTTTCGAGCATGGCGCTGACGGAGGGGAAAGCGCGCGTGTCCATTCCCGCGTAGAGTTTGAGGGGGAAGACGTGAAAATCTTTCATCCGACCGCTTTCATCCAAATAGATCAGCGGTGTATACGCGCCGGCGCGGCTCTGCCGGATGAAATGATCCTGATCGCGGTGAAGCGCGATCTCCTCCGCCATGACGGGACCGATTCCCTTGCCCGGCGGCGGCGGGATATAACGCATTCCGGGCAAGATCTGCCGGTATTTGCTCATGTCGGCGTAGACGTGTTTGATCGAATCGAGGATTTTCCCGGAAAGATCGGAAACGGCTTCTTCCGGTGCGAGCAACATGATGTTGCTGTGTTTTCCCATGAGCTCGACGACCAGGATCCGTCGCCGCGGCGTACCCAATTCATCAAAAGCGTTCACATCGATTCGGACGATCCGTTCGTCGTCAACCTGCGCGATCTTCGCGATTCTTCCGTTCAGCAAGTGCTTTCTGAGCAACATGCAAAACCCGGGCGGATTTTGCGGGTTGCCTGAACGGACGACGCTGATGTAGATGAGCGGACGGTTGCTGTTGGATGAAATGAGAAGATTGTGGCGATGATGTTCGCCGTTTGCGTATGTGTTGATGTGCAGGATCAATTCGTCGCGTTCGGGTTGGTGGATGCGTTCTATCTTTCCGCCGCTCAAGATGCGGTCGAGTTCTTTCGCCACTGCTCCCGTCACAAAATTGTCAAACGGCATACTGCCTCCATTCTTTTGCTACCTCCCCGGTTTCCGTCCGTTTTGCGGGGTTTGTCCGCGCCGTCCGTCCCGTAAGCAATTCCATTTTTGCAAGATGCGAACAGCTACATTATGCCTTGAAACCGCGCATCATGCAAGAGGGCGCGGCAAAGCTCCCGCTTATGGTATAATTGAGGTGTTGTTGCGCAAGAGCGGATCGCGATGCGGCGGCAACGGGGAATTGGGAGAATGACAATGATAAAAAGCATGACGGGTTTTGGGCGGGGTGAGGATTCGGACGGCGTGAGAACCGCCACGGTCGAGATCAGGTCGGTGAATCACAGGTATGGGGAACTGTCGGTAAAACTTCCCGGGCGTTACAGGTTCGCCGAGGATGCCGTGAAGAAGATCGCGCAGTCCGAAATAAAGCGGGGCAAGACGGATATCTCGGTCAACGTAACGAGCGGCGCCGAGGAGGAAGCGGCGGTTTCCGTCAACACGGCCGCCGCCAAGCAGTATTTCAAAGGGCTCAGGGAATTGCAGCAGACATTTGACGTCTGCGGGGAGATCACGCTTGCACTGCTTGCGGGTCTGCCCGACGTCCTAAAAACGGCTTCCCCTGCTTTGGATGAGACCGTCATCGCGCGAACGATCGTCGGCGCGGCGTCGAATGCGTTGCGGGAATTGGACGGCATGCGTGTTGCGGAAGGGAGACAGCTCGCCGCCGACCTGATGGAACGCGCGGATGTCATTGAAGCGTTGCTTGGATCGATAGACGCGCGGGCGCCGGAATTGCCCGCTGTCTACGCGAAGAAATTAAAGGATCGAATTGAAGCGCTGATCGGCTTTGGCGGTCCGGAACTGACGGCAACGGCGGAGGAAAGACTTGCTTTGGAGGTCGCCGTCTTTGCCGACAGGAGCAACATCACGGAAGAGATTGTCAGATTGAAAAGCCATCTCGGACAATTGCGCGCAATTTTGACAAATGGCGCGGGCGAACCCGTAGGCAAAAAATTGGATTTCCTCGTGCAGGAAATGAACCGGGAAGCCAACACCATCGGTTCCAAGGCGAACGATCTGAAGATCACCTCCCATGTGTTGGATATGAAAAGCGAGATTGAAAAAGTCAGGGAGCAAGTGCAAAATATCGAGTAAAGCCAAAGCTCCGGGAGGAACCAAATTCAGGAAAGGACGGAGGCGGCGCAAAGTATCAATGAAGTTCGGGCATGGGTGATCCCGCGGAACGGACGTCTCCGATCATTTGCGCAGCCCACAACAGGCTGGACGCTGCGCCGCCGCGGTGGTTGCCGCCGGCGCGCCTTGCTTTGCGGACGCAAATTTAGTTGTTTACATCGGTCGCCGTTTTTATTATAATTAGGTAGATCGGCAAACAGTGCATTTACATGGACGCAGTGAATATGAGGCGACGGAACCGTGTTGAACAAACGAGAAAGAAAAGGAGATTTGTATCATGGCCAAAGCAAAATTTGAGAGGACGAAGCCGCACGTAAACATCGGGACAATCGGTCACATCGACCACGGCAAGACGACCCTGACGGCGGCCATCACGAAGACGTTGTTCGAGCGGTACGGTCTCGGTCAGTTTGTCGCGTTCGACGCCATCGACAAGGCGCCGGAGGA
>JAISML010000094.1 GCA_031276775.1 Eubacteriales Family XIII. Incertae Sedis bacterium
CAACCTTGCGCGGCACATCCGGAACGCCGCGATGGATATCATAAACCGCTCCTGGAGCATGAACGCACCCATTCGCCTCATTACGGTAACGGGGATCGGCATCGTGCCGGAGGATATCTCCCGACAGATGAATTTCTTGGACGACACGGATTGGGACGACGAAAAAAACGAAATACTGGAGCGAACCGTCGATCAAATACGAAACAGGTACGGCGGCGCGGCCATCGCCTATGGGCGCGTACTCGGAAACGATATCGGCATCGAGCTTGACGAACGGCGGGAGGACGGGGACGGCGGAATCTTCCCTTAAAGGTCCCCGGTCCGCAATTTGGCAAGGCGGTGACGCCGTGAAACGTAATCCGGTTGTCATTGCTATTTTCCCGCCGTGCGGTATAATGGAATCAGCAAAGGGAGCGGCGTTTGATTTTGCGGACGGTCTGCGGATGTATTGACGTTTTGTATGGTTTTGCCGGTATGAGGGATGCGGTATGCGTGTGTTTATGATTGCCATGGGAGTGCTTCTCACCGTGACGGGCGTGTTCTGTTTTGCCAATCTTGAAAAAGAGTGGTCGGCTTTTGCGTTTATCGTCGGCGTCGTGATGTTGATCGCGGGAGCGAGCAATATTCTCTCCTATCTCTTTGAAAAGAAAAGCCGTCCGCATGTCGGATGGGTTCTGGCCGAAGGTTTGCTGACCGTGACGCTGGGCGTACTCGCGCTCCTGTATCCTTTCCGCGCGGATTTGGTGATCACGGCCGTTTTCGGCATGTGGCTGATTTCTTCGGGCGTGTTGCGCCTGACGGCGGTCTTTGAGATGAAAGGAAGCGGTTTGCGGAAAACGCCGGTGGCGCTCGCGGGGTTGTGCGGCATTGCCGTCGGCGTCTTTGGCTTCGTTCATCTTTATGTCATGAGTTTGGCGCTTGCGGCCGTGGTGGGGGTCTTGTTCATCATGCAGGGCGTCAACGCGCTCGTCACGGGTCTGGCGTTGCCGAGCAAGCGGCGTTGACGCCGAAAGAAACCGTATGGATGATTTTGGGACGGAACAAGCAGGGGAACCGAAAAGCTTGGTCGGAAGAAAGCAGGTTGCGCGATGACTGATTCGGGTTTGGCGGCATTGCCGGCGCAGGGGATGGATATGAAAGGACGGATCATTTCCGCCGCGGTATTGGCGGCGTTTCTCGTCACGGTCTGGTTCATGCTGGACATGGTGCTGCTCACCTTTATCCTGACCTTTATCTTTTATCATCTTATGCGGCTTTTCAAACGCGCGCTCGCCAAGACGCCCCTTGCGGAAATGCCGGACAGCCTTGTTCTCGTCGTCGTCTATGTCTTGGGTCTGGCTCTCATCTCCCTCGCCAGCGTGGCATTCGCGCCCGTCCTGATAGAGCAGACTTCGGACATCGCCAAGGCATTTATCGGCTTCGATTTCGATTCCGTGCGCAAAGCGCTCGACCCCCGCATTGCGGAATTGATCGGGGATTTAAACATCGAATCCTACATCGCCTCGGCAGGGAACCTGATGCTGTCCACCCTGATGAACATAGGGAAGTTCGGTTTCGATCTGATGATCTCCATCGCCCTGAGCGTTCTGCTTCTGCTCGAAAAGAAAAAGATCGCGAAATTCGGCGAGGTTCTGAACAAGAGCAGGATATCGTTCATCTATCGGTATTTCATGTCATTCGGTCTGAATTTTTGCCGTACGTTCGCCAAAGTGATGAAGGTGCAGATCACCATCGCCGTCGTCAACTCCCTGCTCTCGGTCATCATGCTCGCAATCCTCGGCTTCCCGAATATCTGGGGCTTGGGCATCATGATCTTCATGTTGGGTTTGGTGCCGGTGGCCGGCGTCATCATCTCCCTCATACCGCTCTCCATCATCGCGTTCAATACGGGCGGACTGATTAAAGTGGTCGAAATTCTCATCATGGTGTTTGTCATCCATGCCGTGGAAGCCTACATCCTCAATCCCAAATTGATGGCGAACCGCACATCCCTGCCCATCAGTTTCGTTTTCATCATTCTGTTGGTGTCCGAAAAATATCTGCATGTCTGGGGTTTGCTCATCGGTGTGCCGCTGTTCATCTTCCTGCTCAGCATCTTTGATGTGGACTATGAGGAAGCGTGCAAGCCCACGAGACTCTTTCGCTTCGATACGCGCAAGCTGCGCCGGAAGATCGGAAAACAAAAATCCGGACGATGATCGTCGCGCGTATGCGCGATCCGTATGCGCGATCCGTATGCGCGATCCGCGATCATCGTACGCATCCTACGCATCCCCTGATCGCAACGCTGTGCGCGCGGAACGCAACGTCACGCCGCGCATATCAGTCATCGCGCGGGGCGCCGCGCATGTCAGTCATCGCGCAGGGCGGGGAAGACGCCGGCTTCCGTAACGCAATAATCCATCCTCACGTCGAGCGGGTGCGCGGGCAGATTTTGGCTGAGCATGCGTTCCCTGCAAAGGACGAGGAACGGCGCGGGTCTGCGGACGCCGTGCCGGCGGATCGATGACGCGTCGTGCGCCGCGTCGGGACACCCCGCCGTTCTTGCATCGCGTCGCCGGATCTCCGCCGTACCGGAACATGCGTCCGACGGTCTGAGCCGCTTCAGGTAGCGGTCGTAATACCCGCCGCCGTATCCCAGTCTGTTGCCGCAGGGATCGCAGCTGATGCAGGGGACGAGAACCAGTTCGATCTCCTGCGGCTCGATCGGGGGGCAGGATCCGCAGGGTTCGATCAGGTTCATGGCGCCCAGTGTCAAATCGTCCACGGACGCAATTTCTTTCGCATCCATGACGCCGCCGCCGCGTACGGCGGGCGCACAGACGCGTTTCCCTTCTGCCAACGCCTGTTCGATGAGGGGCAGGGTGTCGATTTCGTCGTTGCGTCCCACATAGGTGAACAGGACGCCGGCTTCGCCGTACAGCTTTGATTGGACGATGGCGCTCCGTATTGCGCGATCCGCCGCCGCCTTGTACGCGCCGTCCAAGCGGCGCAGCCGCTCCGTCAATTCGGCGCGCAATGATTGTTTCAATGTCATTTTGCCCTCTGCGCCATTGTATCCTCCGCAGATCACATGAATCGGTTACAGTGCAAGGGTTGGCGGGCCGCGCCGCGTCCGGTCGGCGCCTCTGTTGCACTGTAACCATGATATCACAGATGCCGCAATTGAAAAAGCCGCGCAGATTGAAAGCGCCGGATGGAAAAGCCCGCGTAGCGCGCACTTGTTTTCGCGGGCGTATTTTTGTATAATGGATTGGCAAACGGCGGTGATCGCCGGCGGAACAATGCGAAGCGGACACGCGGTTCCCTCTCGGAACCCGTGAAGCCGACGGTTCCCGCGCGGATCCGCGGGTCAGGGGAATGCGCATTTCAAACGCAAAACAAAAGGGAGTTACGGCACAATGAGAGGAACAAGTGAATGACGGTAACCTTGGATGAGTTTATCCGTCAAATGACCGGCAATCCCGCGCTTCTGGTTACGGTCATTCTCACTTTGGGGGTGGTGTTGGTCAACGGTTGGACCGACGCGCCGAATGCGATAGCAACCTGTGTGTCCACGAGATCGATGGGCGTCCGACGGGCGATCGTCATGGCGGCCGTTTTTAATTTCCTCGGCGTCTTTGTCATGACGATGATCAGTGCGAGCGTCGCGGCCACGATCTACAATATGGTGGACTTCGGAGGAAACGGCAAACAGGCGCTGATCGCGCTTTGCGCGGGTCTGTTCGCCATCGTCATCTGGGCGACCGCCGCATGGTGGTTTGGCATCCCGACGAGCGAGAGCCATGCGCTCATCGCGGGCGTATCGGGCGCCGCCATCGCGCTTCAGGGCGGCTTTGGCGGCATTCACGGCAACGAATGGATCAAGGTGATCTACGGTCTCGTCCTGTCCACGGCGCTTGGGTTCGCGCTCGGGTATGTCGTGGTAAAGGCAGTGGAAGCGATCTTTCGCGGCATTGAACGGAAGACCGCGTATCATGTGTTCAAAAACTCCCAGATCGCCGCAGGGGCGGGCATGGCATTCATGCACGGGGCGCAGGACGGGCAAAAGTTCATGGGCGTTTTTATGCTCGGCATGTTCCTGGCGAAAGGGCAGACGGATGCGGTGCATTTTCAGATACCCGTCTGGCTCATGATCCTGTGCTCCGCCGTAATGGCGATCGGAACGTCCGTCGGCGGTTACCGGATTATCAAATCCGTAGGGATGGATATGGTGAAATTGAAAAAATACCAAGGCTTCGCAGCCGATCTGACCGCTGTGATCTGCCTTGTGATCGCCTCAAGATACGGTTTGCCCGTCAGCACCACACACACCAAAACCACCGCCATCATGGGGGTCGGCGCCGCCAATCGCGTCACGTCGGTCAACTGGAAGATTGTGGGGGAAATGATCTTGGCGTGGATACTCACTTTCCCCGGCTGCGGCATTTTGGGGTTTGCGATGGCGTGGGTATTCATGGCTGTGTTTTAGGAGGATTCGGATGGCCGGAAGAAAGGAAGACAGGTACTACGACGCGTTCATTGAGATGTGCGGCTATGCCTGCGACGCGGCGATGTTCCTGCGCGAGATACTGGGTGATTTCAAAGCGGACGATCTGGACATGCAGATAGCGAAGATGCACGCCATCGAACAGGATGGCGATGTGGCCCGGCATACCATGACGAAAAAGCTGGCGAAAGAATTCATCACGCCCATCGAGCGGGAGGACATCATGCAGATGTCCGAGTCCATCGACAATGTGACGGATAAGATAGAGGATGTGCTGTTGCGGCTGTATATGTTCAACATCCCCGCCGTGCGCGACGACGCGTTGCTGATTGCGGACATCATCGTGAAATGCACGGCGGCGCTGAAAGACGCGTTGGAGGAGTTCCCCAATTTCAGGCGGTCGAAGACGTTGCAGGAGAAGATCATCGAAGTGAACCATCTGGAAGAGGAGGGGGACAGATTGTACACGGGCGCGGTTCGCAATGTGTTTGTCGATGAGGGTTTGCCGCCGTTGCTTGCCTCATCCTGGCACAATGTGCTTCACTATATGGAGGAAGTGTGCGACGCCTGTGAGGATGTCGCCGACATCATTGAAGGCGTGATGATGAAAAACTCCTGACGAAAATGAAAGAGAAACGGAACATTTTTGTTGCGGCCACCGGGAACAGGCACAAGATGGCGGAGATGACCGCCGTTATGGAACCGTTTGGGATCGATCTCATCTCGAAAGCGGAGGCGGGCGCTGCGGGAGCCGAGCCGGAGGAAACGGGAGCCACCTTTGAAGAAAACGCGTATATCAAAGCGAAAGCCGTCTTGGAGCGCGTCGGCCGACCGGTGATCGCCGACGATTCGGGTTTGGCGGCGGACGCGCTGAACGGCGCGCCGGGTGTGCGTTCCGCCCGGTTTTCCGAAACGGGCAGCGATGCGGACAACAACGCGAAGCTGCTCGAATTGATGGAAGCCGTACCCGACGGAGCGCGCACGGCCAAATTCGTTTCCGTCGTTACGCTCCTGTATCCGGACGGACATGCGCTCGTTGCGCGGGGGGAATGCGCGGGCAGATTGCTTCGGAACGGAAAGGGGGAAAACGGTTTCGGCTACGATCCGCTTTTCGTGCCGGCGGAATACGATGCGGAGGAGCGCACGTTTGCGCAACTGTCCCCCGGGGAGAAGAACGCCGTCAGTCACCGGGCGCGGGCGCTCGCCGCGCTCCGGGAACAATTGGCGGCGGAAAAAGACGATGGGAAAGAATAGAAAAGCCGAAGACAGGGAAAGGAAAGTCAGGATCCGTCTGCGTCCCGTATTGGCGCTGACGGTCAAAAAGGTCATGGATCCGTTTTATGCGGGCGGCGCGGCCGAAGTGGCGTTTTTCCTGCTTCTGTCCCTCGTGCCCACCACCATCCTTCTTGCGCAGATACTCCATCTGTTCACCTTGTCCATGGGCGCCATCGAGGATTTGCTCGACGAGTACCTGCGCGAGGACATCGTCGATGTGTTCATGCCTCTGCTTCATTACAATCCGTCCAAGGCATTCGGCGTCGTCCTTGTGATCCTTGCTCTGTGGGGCGGCAGCAAGGCGTTGTTCTCCCTCATGCGCATCTCCAATTACGCGTATCAGGGCGCATCGGGTTCCGGCAATCCGTTTTTCAGATATGTGCGGGAGAGGTTCCGTGCGGTCACGACCATCGCTTTGGTCATGCTTACGTTCCTCTTCGCTCTGTACATCCTCGTGTTCGGCGAGGTGATCGTCCGGATCGCGCTGCGCTATTGGAACGGATTTATCGGGCAACCCTACACGTTTTCCGAAGCATGGTATACGATTCGGTGGGTCATTGCGCTCGTCCTGTATTTTTTCATGGTATTGGCCGTCTATTACATGTTGCCCAACCGGCCTTCCTCGTTCAGCAGACACATCGTGAAAGGCGTGTGGCGGACCTTGCGGAACATCATGCGCGCGTGGTGGAATACATGCAAAACCACGCTTCGTCTGATTCTGCCCGGCGGTGTGTTCGCTTCGCTTGCCATGTTGTTTGCAACGTGGCTGTATTCGTATTACATCAGATATGTGGCTTCCGCCAATTTCAATATTCTGTACGGCGGTCTGAGTTCTGTCGTGCTGTTGCTCGTCTGGTTTTACGTGATCGCCTTTATTTTGATCTTAGGCATTCAACTCAACGCCGCGTGGGCGGAGAGCAAGGAAAAGAACAGGAGGGAATCCCATGAATGAGAATGTTGCCAAACTGAAAAGTTGGCTCGCGATGCGAAACCTCGATCACGCGTTGCGGGAGGAATTGGAGGTTCTGCTCTCGGAATTCGAAGTTGCGGGGGGAACCGGGAAAGCCGCCGAGGAGATCGACGACAGATTTTACCGGGAGTTGGCGTTCGGCACCGCAGGTATGCGGGGCGTCATGGGAGCGGGTACGAACCGCATGAACGTACTGACCGTCCGCCGGGCTTCCCAGGGGTTTGCCGACGCGCTTTGGGAGCGGGACGGCGGGCGGGCGGGCGCGTCCGCCGTCAAGATCGCCATCGCCTACGACAACAGGCGCAATTCAGACCTTTTCGCTTTTGAAGCGGCCTGCGTCTTTGTGGCGAACGGCATAGAAACGCATCTGTTTGGCAGACTTTCCTCCACACCCTTGCTTTCTTACGCAGTGCGCCGTCTCGGTTGCGCGGCCGGCGTCGTCGTCACGGCGAGCCACAACCCGAAACAGTACAACGGCTACAAGATATATGATTCCTCAGGGTGTCAGTGTTTGACGGAAGACGCGGAGCGCGTCGCGGGGAAGATCGCGGCGACGGACATCAAAACGGGAATCAAAACCGCAGCGGATCGTTACGCCGGGACGCTTTCGGAACGGGTGAAAGCGGCGGCGCGCGC
Organism: Eubacteriales Family XIII. Incertae Sedis bacterium; assembly: GCA_031276775.1. Classification (GTDB taxonomy): domain Bacteria; phylum Bacillota; class Clostridia; order Peptostreptococcales; family Anaerovoracaceae; genus JAISGB01. Next base: position 7,371 of record JAISML010000094.1, read on the forward strand.
GGAAGATTTGCTGCATGTCATCGACGAAAGCATGGAAGAGACCTATGTCGGCGCGGTGATGGAACTGTCGCTGAATCCCGGAGCGGCCGCGGATCTCAGCGTGGTGTATTCGCCGCTGAACGGAACGGGCAACATCCCCGTGCGCTCCATGTTTGCGAAAGCCGGCGTCGGCTCTGCCGAGACGGTGGAGGAACAGGCGTGGCCGGATCCCGAATTTTCCACCTGTCCCGAACCGAATCCCGAAAAGGAAGAAGCGTTGCGGCCGGGCTTGGAACTGTGCAGGGCAAAACAGGCTGCGGGCGAGCCTCCCGATATCCTGATCGCCACCGATCCGGACTGCGACAGAGTGGGCGCGGCGGTTCTTTCCAACGGCGCGTACGTGCAGCTCACGGGAAACCAGATCGGCGTTCTGCTTCTCGATTACATCATAACGGAGCGTAGGAAACGGGGCGATATGCCCGAGCTGCCCGTCATGGTGACCACAATCGTGTCCACGCCGCTTGCGTCCGCAATCGCGGCCGAAAACGGGGTGGAGGCGCGGAAAGTTCTGACCGGGTTCAAATATATCGGGGAAACGATCAACAATTTGGAAGCGGCGGACGGGGAAAACAGGTTCCTCCTGGGTTTCGAGGAAAGTTGCGGCTATCTTTCCGGCGTTCATGTGCGCGACAAGGATGCCGTGAACGCGGCGCTGTTGATCTGCGAGATGGCCGGTCTGTACAAACGCAGGGGCAAAACGCTTGCGGACAGACTTGGCGAGCTCGACGAACGGTACGGATATTTCATGGAGGAATTGGTCGAATTCGCCAAGCCGGGACAAAAGGGCATGGCTGAAATACGGTCGATCATGGATCGGGCGAGACAGGTCGAAATACGCAGTGCATTCAGTTCGGAGCTTTCATCGCACAATGACTATGAACGTATGTGGACGCCGAAAGCCGATGTGGTCGAATTTGTGTTCGCGGCCGGAAGCCGCGCCATACTGCGCCCTTCCGGCACGGAGCCCAAGTTGAAGATCTACCTGTCGAGCAGGGGGAATACGCGGGAGGCGGCGGAAGAGGCGTTGCGCAGACTGAAAGAAGAAGTGTTGGCGGCTGTCGGCGTCCAAGGAAGCGCCGATTAGTACCTTGCCCATGTCGGCGGCGCCACAGAGGGCAAACAGAGGACAGAAATGGAAAACATGGGAAAAACGAAAAAGCGAAGCGGAGGCGCGCGGGTCTTCATTGCGATCGTCGCCGTCATGCTTCTTGCGGTGTTGGCGTATGCAGGCTATCATCGATTCATCCTCAACGACGACCGCGGTTTTGGCGGAGGGTTTCTTTTCGGGGGCGGCGATCGGTTTCCGAGCGACGAGGAGATCGCGTCGAAAGGTTGGATATCTCCTGAGATCATCAAACGCTACGCCAAGGAATACAATGTCGGCACGGAATTTTTGAGCCGCATCTTTCCCGGGAAGATCGTGTACAAACAGGGCGGCGAGATCCTGTACGAGGACACGGATCCGAATTTGGCGAAGCATCCCTACGATTGGGGACGTCTCTATTGGGACGGAAGACGCCCGTATTACGGGGGCGAATCGGAGGAGGACGGTTCCCGGACGGAAGCCCTGTTCGGCGTCGACGTGTCACGGCATCAGGGGGAAATCGACTGGAAGCGCGCGGCTGCGGACGGCGTTTCGTTCGCCATGATACGCGCGGGCTATCGCGGTTACGATACGGGCCGTCTGCTCACGGACGAATGTTTTGAACAGAATATGCGGGGAGCTTCGGATGCGGGCGTCAAGATCGGTGTGTATCTCTTCTCGCAAGCCGTAAACGAGACCGAGGCGATCGAGGAAGCGGAGTTGGTTCTTGCGAACATCGCCCCCTACAAGGTGGATTTTCCGGTCGTTTTCGACATTGAGGAGATCGGGGGACAAAGCGCGCGCACGGATGCGCTGTCAAACGAAGAGATCACGGACATCGCGATCGCGTTCTGCGAAAGGATCGGTCAGGCGGGTTATACGCCGATGATCTACGCCAATCCGAAGTGGTTCGTCTCCCGCATGACGCTTTCCGAATTGGAACCCTACGACAAATGGTTGGCGCAGTATTACAGGATTCCTGCCTATCCCTACGCATTTTCGATCTGGCAGTTTACGGATTCGGGCGCGGTGGACGGGATAAACGGGAACGTGGATTTGAACCTGGCGTTCGTGCGAAACGGGGAAATCTGACAGTTGCGCAGTAGCAACAAAAGTCAAAAAAACAAAAAGGCCAAAAAAAGCGGAAAAGGCAAAAAATTAAACAATCAGTCAAAAAAATATTGACGGATTGTTTAGTTTTTGTTATCCTGAATCATCGAAAGAAGAAGTTCGATTTTTCGGGAAAGTGAGGTTTGATTGCGGTGGATAAGGAAGAAGCGCTTTATTTTCTTTGCAGACTCGCGCAGGGGATCGCATTGATGTTCGGAGATCAGTGTGAAACCGTGGTACACGAAATGAAAGGAAATTCAATGAAAAATATCGCCATTTACAATGGGCATGTTTCGGGGCGTTCGGTAAACTCCACCTTGAGCATTTATGGAAATGACACGGCTTTGGATGAGGAAGGCTCCTTTCGTTTGGATGCGGACTATCTGAATCAATTGGTCGTGACGAGATCCGGAAAGCAGATTAAATCTTCTACGTTTCATCTGAGCGGCAAGGATTATCACTATGCGCTTGGGATCAATTACGACATCACGGTGATGGGGCGGATGCGGCGCTTGCTGGAAGGTATGACGATGGCGGAGGGGGAATTGCGCGCCTCGCTTGCGACATCGGCTTCCGGAGATATTTGCGCCCTGTTTGACGCATGTCTGAAATTGGTGAACAAGCCTTTGGAAAAGATGAAAAAGACCGATAAGCTTGCGTTGGTTGGTCTGCTGAAAGAAAAAGGCGCGTTCAATGTGCGGCGCAGCGTACCTTACGTTGCCGAGCGATTGGACGTATCGAAATATACCGTCTACAACTATCTCAATGAATTGGAGGGAGGTTCATCGTAAAAATCGCAAAGGACGTTGGTTGTGACGACATTGTACAAAAGCGAGCCTTGGGTAACCAACAAAGGAAAGGAGACATTTCATGAAAAGGAAATTCCCGGCAATTTTGGTGGCAACCCTGCTTTTGCTCGGCGGTTGCGGCACATATCAGTCAGATCCGCCCAAAGATGACGCTGCGTCGCCGGCGGGGTCTGAATTCACAATGGCGTACAATGGCGTTGTCACCTTGAATCCCATCCTTTCCCATTCCTCGAATGATCACAACGTGCTGTATCTGACGCAACTGGAATTGGTGCGCTATTACGGAGATGAGGTGCAGTGTGACGCAGCTGAGTCCTATGAACTGAGCGACGACGGCACGGTCTATACGTTCCGCCTTCGCGACGGTTTGGTCTGGTCCGACGAAACGCCTCTGACGGCGGCGGATTTTGAATATGCGTTTTATTGCCTGCTGAACCCGGAGATGGGAAGCCCGTCGGCGGACAGTTGGTCGGCGGTTAAAAACGCGTCGGCTTACAACAGCGGTGAGATCACCGATTGGGAGGAAGTCGGCGTAAAGGCCTTAGACGATCGAACATTGGAAATCACGATGGAGTATCCGCTTGCCACTTTCGACAAGACCATCGCGTGCAAAGGCTTATATCCTCTGCGTGAGGACTTTGTGGGGCAGACAGGCGATAAGTTGGGTTCCTCGGTTGATACGATGATGTTCTCCGGCCCTTATGTGATAACCGATTGGACCCTCGGCACGTCCCTCGAATTGGAAAAGAATGAACTTTATTGGGACAGCGAGAATGCTTTCCCGACGAAACGACTGAATTTTATCGAAGTGGAGGATGAGAACACAAAGGTCGCGATGTTTGAAAACGGGGAAGTGGATGCGATTGAAACGATTACTTCCGAATATTACGACCTTCTGGAAGATTACATCTACCGTTATGTGGGCGGCGGTTTTATGTTCCTGTGGATGAACGGCAACGGATCCGATGAGGAAACCGGGAAACTGCTGAGCAATGTGAACTTCCGGCGCGCGCTGAACTATGGTTACGATCGGTCGGCGACCATGCTGGCGGTCGATCGCAATCAGCCGGCAAGCGTCCGCTTGGTCGATTCGAACTTTACGGCGCCGGGAGGCGGAAAATTCGTGGACGCGTATCCGGCAGACACGGCGCCGCTCAACGGCGACCCGGCAAAGGCGAAAGCATACATGGACAAAGCCTTGGAAGATCTTGGATATTCCGACCTATCGCAATTGCCGCCGCTTCGGTTGGTCACTTGGGACAGTCCGCAACAAAAACTCCTCCTTGAAACGATCTTGGATCAGTGGAAGCGAAATCTGGGGTTGACCAACATCGAACTGAATCAATTCGTGATCGGCACGGCGATCGGCGCGTTCTATGAATTGGATTACGATATTTTCTGCATTTCTTGGGAGACGGACGTTTTGCCCACGGATATTATGGCGGCGATGGTGAGCGGCGGCGAAACGAACTTCGGCATCTGGAGCAATCCGGAATTTGACAGATTGGTGAAAGAAGCCCAAACGGAACTGGATCCGGAAAAGCAGGCGGGACTCACCGCTCGGGCGGAGCAGATTTTCCTGGACGACGCCGCCATCCAGCCGATCTTTGAAAACGGACACACCTCTGCCGTTCAATCCTATGTGAAAGGGTTCCAAATGACGTCGATCAGCGCGGGCTACCAGTTTAATGAATTGGTTGTGGAAAAGTAGCGGACGAACACAGGAAACGAGCGGAGAACGAGCGGAGGAGTCGCCTTGAGAGGATATATACTTAGAAGGCTGGTCATTTCGGTGGTTACGATCTGGATCATCGCCACCTGCAGCTTTTTCCTGCTCCACGCGTTGCCGGGCAATCCGTTTGCTTCGCAGAAACTGATGAGTCGGGAAATGCTGGACAACATGATGTCCTATTACGGACTAAACAAACCGATCATGGAACAATACCAAATCTTCATGAAAAATCTGATGCGGGGCGATTTCGGTTATTCCATCAAATATGTGGGTCAATCCGTGAATCATGTGATTGCGCAGACATTTCCGGTGTCCGCCCGACTTGGGGCGCAGGCCTATCTGCTCAGCTTTCCGGCCGGCGTCTTTTTCGGGATCGTCGCCGCAAGAAGGAGAGGCAAACCGATCGATTACGGACTGGTTGCCTTTTCCGTCGTCGGCATATCCGTACCTGCTTTCGTGCTTGCCTCTTTGCTTCAATACGTATTTGCCATTCGGCTCGGATGGTTGCCGGTGGCGCAGTGGCGCAGCTTCGCTTACACCATTCTTCCGACCTTGGCTCTGTCCATGGGGGTCGTTGCAGGCAAGACCAAAGTGATGCGCACGCTGATGCTTGAGATCACGTCCGAGGATTACGTGAAAACGGCGAAAGCGAAAGGCTTGTCCGCATCAGGAATCGTATGGCGCCATCAAATTCGCAATGCCATCATTCCCATGATCCCGTCGATCGGCATGGAAATCGTCGCGCTGCTTATGGGTTCTTTTGTCGTGGAAAAAATCTTCGCGATCCCCGGCATCGGCGCGTATTTTGTCAGCTCGGTGCAGAGCTTGGACTATACGATGACACTCGGGCTGACCGTGTTTTTCGGCGTTTTTGTGGTGAGCGCAAATTTTA
>JAISML010000066.1 GCA_031276775.1 Eubacteriales Family XIII. Incertae Sedis bacterium
CCGCGCATAAATCTTTGAGCGAATCGGATCCGGTTTGCGTGGTAGCGGCGGGTGGAGTCGAACCACCGACCTTCCGGGTATGAACCGGACGCTCTGACCAGCTAAGCTACGCCGCCGCGCTGCAAACGATCTCCCTTACGGCGGAAATACGCCGCATGAATCATAGTAGCATTTTCTCCCGCGGCTGTCAATGGATAAAAATTTCTTTTTAAGGATTAAATTCCCATCGATGTTTTCGCGACCCCATTCGTGGAAACGCTGCCGCAATTGCGTTCCCGCGCGGACAGAAACGGCGTGCACTCCACCGCTCCCGCCGCGCGAGCCGAAAGCGGAGATCAATCGAAGAAGTGCGTTGTTTCGTCGAAGGGCGCCCGTTCGCTGACGAAATCGTTGATCCTGTGTTCCTTGTCGATATAGCCGATTGCGATGCCGATGGTCACCTTCAGGTTGTCAGGAATGTGCATCTCCTGGTGCAGGACGTCCGGATAGAGCGCGAGCGTGATCGCCGCAATGGTGCCAAGGCCCTTTTCGCATGCCGCGAGCATCAGGCTTTGCGCGTAGGCGCCGACGTCGTGCAGGGACCAGTGGGACAGCACCTTGTCTATGCAGACATAGGCGACCGCGGGCGCGTTGAACATGCCTTGGTTGAGCGCGCCGAATTGCTTTGCGGCGTCGCCGCAAGCGCGCACCATGCCCTCGTTGAGCCGGTTCCTTCGATCCTTGGCCGCCTGTGTCCACGCGACGGGAAGCGGCGTTTCCGGCGCGGGCGGCGTCTTGGACGCGTATTTTTCAAGATAGCCCTCTTTGATTCGCGCCAAGGTCTTTCCCGTGGCGACAAAGGTTTCCCACGGCTGTGAGTTTGCCCAAGACGGGGCGCGGGCGGCCGCTTCCAGTATGGCGGTCAGCTTGTCCCTTTCCACGGGATCGGGACGGAAGGCCCGCGTCGAACGCCTCGCGCGGATCGCTTCGATTACATACATGCAAAACACCTCTTTCCGTACATCGTTCGGATATGGCCCGAACCTGCAAAAGCAATGCCCGGTCGCCCGCCGTATTTGAAGCGCGGCTTTGGAGAATCGGGCGCCGAACGCGGCATCGCACCTCCTGCGACCATTATAGCATATTTTGTTTCAAATTCGACAAGCAAATGAAAGAGAATTTTCCGGCGAAGCCGTTGAAAAGAAGAATTGCAAAAAAGCATCATAGAAAAAATTTCCATATGGTAAATTTTTCATTGACCCCATTGTCGATTCTATAGTATAATATCTTGGAATGCAGTCAGCGTGAAAAGCCCCGCCTGTCGTCCGCGTTCGAAAGTCCGTTTCCGCTTCATCCGATTAAATTTGGAGGTAAATGTCATGCGACAAAAGATATTTTCGGTTTTGATTTTCTCCGCGCTCTTGCTCTTTGCTCTGTCCGGATGCGGCGACTCGATCAAGCAGGCCGCGCTGAACGCGGCGGAATCCGTCGTTGAACTGCTCTCGGGCGAAACGACCGGCGAGGTGGGCAAAACCTATTCCACCCAATGGTTTGAGTTCACGGTCGAATCCATCGAAGAGGTATCCGAATACGAGGGATATCTTCCCGCCGAGGGCTATACCCTGTACGACGTGCGGATCACCGAGAAAGGCACCTTTGAAGAGGCCAGTCCCATGGGCACCTTTGATTTTTACATGGACGCTTCTTCTTTCCCCGAATACGTATACCCGATCGATCCCCTGAACGATGAGATGATGCCCCTGAATTTCGATCTGGAGCCGAATCAAACCGTGGAATACCACATGGTTTATGAAGTTCCCATGGATGTGTCGGGTTTAAATCTCATATACACGGAAGTGGACGAAGACGACAATGAAGGCGTCACGTTCAACATTCCCATAGAATAGAGCGGCAGACGGATGCACGAGAAGGAGATCGCGCTCACCGCAGCGCAGATGAAGCAATGCGACGCGCACACGATCCGTGCGATGGGCGTGCCGTCCATGGTGCTCATGGAACGGGCGGCGCTGGCCGTCGTCGATGAGCTGTTGTCGGGCCTTGATCCGGTTTTCGATGTGTCCCGTGTCCTTTGCGTATGCGGCGCGGGCAACAACGGCGGGGATGGGGCGGCGGTCGCGCGGCTCTTGACAATCGCCGGCACGCGTGCCGAGATCCTGTTTCTCGGGGAACGGACCAAGGCTTCCGAGGAAACGGCGCAACAGCTTTTGATCGCGGAGAATTACGGCGTCGGGTTGATCGAAAATCCGGCGCGGGACGCGCTTTTGCCCCTGCTTTCGGAAACGGGCGTCACGACGATCGTGGACGCCCTGTTCGGCATCGGGCTTTCGAGGCCCCTCACGGGGATGTATGCGGATGCGATCCTCGCCTGCAACGCGTCGCCGGCCAAACGGCTCGCCGTCGATATCCCCTCCGGCGTTTCTGCGGACACCGGCGCGGTGATGGGCGTTGCGATGCGCGCGGACAAGACCGTCGTCCTCGCGTTCCAAAAGAAGGGAATGACCGCAGAGCCCGGCAGAAGTCTGGCCGGCCGCCAAGTGATCCGGGATATCGGCGTCACGCGACCGGAAGGCGCGGTCTTTCGCTGATTCGTTGCTTCGGCAAAGACGGAACGGGCACATTCACAGCGTTAAAAATCGATCAGACTTTCAATCGGGAGCAACAAGGGGTTGGCGTTGTAGAGATCGCCCGCGAATATCGAGGCAAACAGCGCGTTTGAAACCGCCGCGTTTGCGGATTCGCCTATGAGCAGCGAGATCGGCAGAAGCAGCGCCAAGAGCACAAAGACGACGAGCATGCCGCGCACGGCGCCGAAAACGAGGCCGAGTGCACCGTCGATGCCGCCGATGATCCCTTTGCCGCGCGACCGCTTGGAAAACAGGAAGGTGAGCAGAAAGAAGATCAACCTTATGGCGAGCATCAGCGCGAGATAGACGAAAACGCTGAAGCAGACGGCAGCCACGCCGTCCGCCAAGGAAACGGCGAAGGTTGAAGCGAGATCGTTCGCGATTTTCGCGATTGCGTCTGGGATGTCCTCCGCAATCACGCCGGCCTTGGTAGCCGCATGCGCACTGAAACGCTCCTCAAGGTCGCGCCGGATGTTGTCGTAGACGTCCGTGTTCGCGGAAAGCCAATCGGTCGCATAAGGATAAACGACCGCCGCCGCGACGATCGACAGCAACCAGCCGAAAGCCCTGAGAACGGTGCGAACCAAACCGTTGCGGTAACCGTGTGCCATGGACAGAAGCACGATGATGAAGATGAGCAAATCGAGCCACATGCGAATACCTGCCGTCTGTGTGATACGGGCCGCCGCAGGGATCGTTGGAACTGCCGGCGCTCCTTTGCGCACAACGCGGCGGGCAACAGTATTTTACCGGTTGCACGGCGGGCTTGCAATGCTTTTGCCGAAATTCCCGCAAATTGGCCCAATTCCCGTGCGGCCGTTTATGCGGGCGAATCCTCGGTTTTGTCCGCAGCCGCATGCGCGGCCCCGGGAATGAAACGTCCCACGTATTTCCAGACGGGCGGAATCAGAACGGTTTCAAGCGGCAGCATGACGGCGGCCTTCACTGCGCGCGTCGGCAGGAGGGCGAGGAAGCCTTTGCCCA
>JAISML010000068.1 GCA_031276775.1 Eubacteriales Family XIII. Incertae Sedis bacterium
ATCGACGTGCGGGCGGGCGGCGGCGGGGACGGCGTCCCCGCCGCCCCGTCCCCGCGCGCCATGACCGTCATGGAGATGAAGAACATCTCGGAGGCGAAGCTCAACATCCCCGCAGAGGAACTGATGGAGCGTTTCAAACGCGGAGACGCGTCAAGAACCGGCGAGGGCAGCGGTCTGGGTCTGGCCATTGCGCGGGATCTCGTGCGCTTGCAGGGCGGACACTTCGAGATATCCATTGACGGCGATCTGTTCAAGACCATCACCGCGCTCGAACCCTGCGGGGAAGGGGAACGATCCTGATCGTGCGGCAAAAACAACAGTTGTGCATCCGCCCTTTTTTGGGTATAATAGGATCGCTTGCGAAATGCGGGCCGGAAGACGAACGAGTAGGAGGAATGATCGAATGAAAGAAGGCATACATCCCGATTATAAAACGACGAAGGTGACATGCGCCTGCGGAAACAGTTTTGAGACCAAGTCGACGGAAGATGAGATCAGATTGGACGTCTGTTCCGCGTGTCATCCGTTCTTCACGGGTCAGCAGAAATTCATCAACCGGGGCGGTCGCGTGGAGAAATTCAAGAAAAAGTACGATTTGGATTAAGCGCGCGCCGCTGAACGGAAACCGGGGGGATTTGCGCCCGGTTTTTTCATGGCGGAAAGACGGCGATATGTTTGAAAAACTGAACTTTATTGTAGGGAAATACGACGAGCTGTCCGAGCGGGCTTCCGATCCGGCTGTCATCGCCAATCAACCCGTCTGGCAGAAGATCGTGCGGGAGATGGGTGAGATCGAACCCGTCGTGCGGACCTACCAAGCGTACAACGAGAACAGGGCGGCGCTCGCGGACACGAAAGAACTGTTGGAAAGCGGCGAGCTTGACGCGGAAGAAAGGGAACTGTTCAAAGCCGAGTGGGACGGACTGGAAGAAAAGCGGACGCAACTGGAAGAGTCGCTGAGAATGCTGCTCCTGCCGAAGGATCCCAATGACGAGCGGAACGTGATCCTTGAAATCCGCGCCGGGACGGGCGGCGAGGAGGCGAGTCTGTTCGGCGGCGATCTCCTGCGCATGTACATGCGGTACGCGGAACGGCGCCGATGGCGGATCGAATTGATGGACGTCAACGACACCGGTCTGGGAGGCGTCAAAGAGGCGATCGTTCTGATACGCGGCCGCGGCGCGTATTCCCGGTTGAAGTACGAGAGCGGCGTACACCGCGTGCAGCGGGTGCCCGAGACCGAAGCGGGCGGCAGGGTGCACACCTCCGCAGCGACGGTGGCGGTCCTTCCGGAGATCGACGAAGTGGAGGTTGAGATCGATCCCGCCGACGTGCGCGTCGATGTGTTCCGCTCGTCGGGCAACGGAGGGCAGTCGGTCAACACGACGGATTCCGCGGTGCGCCTTACGCACATGCCCACAGGCATCGTCGTCTCCTGTCAGGACGAAAAATCCCAGATCAAGAACAAGGACAAGGCGTTCAAGGTATTGCGCGCCAGGCTCTACGACGCAAAATTGAATGAACAGAACAAGGAGATTTCGGAAGCGCGCAAGAGCATGGTTGGCAGCGGGGATCGAAGCGAACGGATCAGAACGTACAACTTCCCGCAGGGAAGGATTTCGGATCACCGAATCGGATTGACGCTTTACAAACTGCCCGCGTTCATGGACGGAGATCTGGACGAGGTGATCGACGGACTCATCCTGGCCGATCAGGCCGAAAAGATGAAAGCGTGACCCGATGATGGACACGAAGATATTCGATGTGACAAAACTCAACGGCGACGTGTTGGAGCGCGCGCAGATATGCGCGGAGCGCGGCGCGCAGACCGGGATGGAGGACGCATTGCGGAAAATCCGCAGCGCGGCGGATATCCTGCGCGCGGGCGGTCTTGTCGCGTTTCCCACGGAAACCGTGTACGGGTTGGGTTGCGACGCCTTTAACGAGGCGGCGGTGAAAAAGGTGTATGCCGCGAAAGGGCGGCCTTCCGACAATCCCCTCATCGTGCATATCGCGCGGGCGAGCGACGTCGGCGCGCTCACGCCCAGGATATCCCCCGAATTTGTGCGGCTGGCGGACAGCTTTTGGCCGGGCCCCCTTACGATGATACTGAAGAAGAAAGCGGCGGTGCCGGACATCGTCACAGGAGGCTTGGACACGGTGGCCGTGCGCTTGCCCGATCATCCCGCCGCCGTCGCGCTCATCAGAGAGGCGGGCTGTCCCGTGGCCGCTCCCAGCGCGAACGTTTCGGGCGGTCCCAGTCCGACGAAAGCGGAGCACGTGATCGCCGATCTGTCCGGAAAGATCGACGTGATACTCGCCGGTTCGGACAGCCGCGTGGGCATAGAATCCACCGTCCTGGATCTGACGGCGGATACGCCGACCATCCTGCGGCCGGGCGTCCTGACTGCGGATCACATTGCGGAGGTTCTGAACGGAGAGGTGATCTACGACGCAGCGTTGCTGCGGTCCAACCACTGTGTTCCCGGAGCGGAGCGGGACGGCGGCGCGGACGACGGCGCCGCGCCCCGCGCGCCGGGGATGAAATACCGGCATTACGCGCCCAAAGCGGAGATGCTGATCCTCGAAGGGGAGGAGGAAAAGGTGCGCGCGGAGATCGGGCGTCTGCGCGCATTGAACGAAAAGCTCGGCGCCGAGGTGGGCGTGATTCTCTTTGACGAACGCGCGTACAGGGAAGCGGCGCATGATTTTTACGCGCGGCTCCGCAAATTGGATGAAGAAGGCGTCGATCTGATATTGGCCGGCGCGCTGAACGGGCGGGACGGCATCGGCTTCGCGGTCATGAACCGCATGCTGAAAAGCGCCGGATACCGGGTCGTGCACGTTTCATGAAATCCACCCGGCGCGTGTGCGATCGCGCATTTTGGTATATAATGGGGTTGACGGAAAACCAATTCGCAGCGTCTGTGGCGCATTGCGCCGGAATTCGGAAACGAGGGGCAGACCGCGGCGCGGGATGCGCTTCATGCACATTGGAAACGACGGGAATGACGGAGAACGGAGAAAGGAAACAAAGGCATGCGCATAGCGATGGCGTCGGATCACGGCGGGTTTGAGCTGAAAGAACAGCTGAAAGAATATTTGAAGGGCAAAGGCCATGAGATCGTCGATCTCGGAACGGACGGCGAAGCTTCCGTCGACTATCCGGCCTACGGGAAGAGATGCGCGGAATATGTGGTGGGCGGCGGCGCCGACAAGGGCATCGTTGTCTGCGGTACGGGCATCGGCATATCCATCGCGGCGAACAAGGTCAGGGGCGCCAGATGCGCGGTATGCGCGAGCGAAACGATGGCAAGATTGGCCGCGAATCACAACGACGCGAATCTGCTTGCGCTCGGAGGCCGCACGACATCCTTTGAGGAAGCCGCGAAATATACGGAGGTATGGCTGTCCACGCCGTTTGACTGCGGAGAGCGGCACACGCGCAGGGTGCGGGCGATCACCGAAATGTAAAAGGGGGAGAACATGGGACAAATTTATGTGTTCGATCATCCGCTGATTCAGCACAAGACTGCGATGATTCGGTACAAATCCACGAGCGTGAAGGATTTCAGGGAATTGGTCAAGGAGATCGCCATGCTCATGGGCTACGAGGTGACGCGCAATCTGCCGCTCGAAGATGTGGAGATAGAGACGCCCCTTTCCAAAGTTTCGGTGAAGATGTTGGCGGGCAACGATCTTGCCATCGTGCCGATCCTGCGGGCGGGACTCGGTATGGTGGACGGCTTTCTCAATCTGGTTCCCACCGCGAAGGTGGGGTTTGTGGGTCTGTATCGCGATCCCAACACGCATCTGCCCGTGGAATATTATTGCAAATTGCCCGACGACATAGGCCGGCGGCAGGTCATCGTCCTGGATCCGATGCTGGCCACCGGAGGTTCGGCTGCGGCTGCGGTGGAATTCATCAAAAACAGAGGCGGGACAAAGATCAGCTTTGTATGTCTGATCGCCGCGCCCGAGGGGATCGACGTGTTGCAAAAGGCGCATCCCGATGTGGACATTTACATCGCGGCGAAGGACAGCCATCTGAACGATCACGCCTACATCGTCCCCGGGCTGGGCGACGCGGGCGATCGCCTGTACGGAACAAAATAGCGACGCAGGGGAATGGAGGGAACAATGGCGGCAATCGATCGAATCGGAGACGACGTCAGCAAACACGGGAATGTTTTCGATGTGCTGAAAGAGCGGGGGTTCATCCGGCAAACCACCCATGAGGACGAAATCAGGGAGCTGCTCGGAAAAGAAAAGGTGCGCTTCTACATCGGTTTCGATCCGACGGCGGACAGTCTGCATGTGGGACATTTCATGCAGATCATCATCATGATGTACATGCAGAAATACGGTCACACGCCCATCGTGCTGATCGGAGGGGGGACGGGCATGGTCGGCGATCCGTCCGGCAGAACCGACATGCGCAAACTCATGACGAAGGACACCGTGGTCGAAAATTGCCGGCAGTTTGAGAAGACGTTCGGCCGATTCCTGAATTTCGGCGAGGACGGCGCCATCATCGACAACAACGCCGATTGGCTGCTCGATCTCAACTACGTGGACTTCATCCGCGACATCGGGAAACACTTCTCGGTCAACAGGATGCTCACCTACGAGTGCTTTAAAAGCCGCATGGAAGCGGGACTCAGCTTCCTTGAATTCAACTACATGCTGATGCAGTCCTACGATTTCCTGGAATTGTACCGGCGTTACGGGTGCCTGATGCAATTCGGCGGGGACGATCAATGGTCGAATATCCTCGGCGGCGTGGATCTCGTCAGGCGCGAAGAGGGCAGACAGGTGTACGGCATGACGTTCAAACTGCTGACCACGAGCGAGGGCAAGAAGATGGGGAAGACGGAGAAGGGCGCGCTGTGGTTGGACGCGAACAGGACTTCCCCTTACGATTTCTACCAATATTGGCGCAACGTGGATGATTCCGACGTCGCGAACTGTCTTGCGTTGCTGACTTTCCTCCCGATGGAGGAGGTGCGGCGGCTTGCGGCGCTGGAGGGCGCGGACGTCAACAGGGCGAAAGAAACGCTGGCGCATGCGGTGACGTCCCTGGTTCACGGCAGGGACGAAGCCGACAAGGCGCAGCAGGCGGCGCGCGCGCTTTTCGGCGCGGACGGATCGGACGGCACGGACGACGCGCCCACCTCGGAGATCGACAGATCGGTTCTGGCCGGAGCCGGCGTGGGGCTTGTTGCGCTCATGCGCGAGATCGGTCTTGTGTCCAGCAACGGAGAGGGATTCAGAACCATAGAACAGGGCGGTCTTGTCATGGACGGCGAAAAGATCACCGATCCCAAACGTTTTCTCACGGAGGCGGATTTCAAGAACGGCAGCGTTCTCCTGAAAAAGGGCAAAAAGACATATCACCGCGTCAGGCTCGGCGGTCAAAAATAGTTGCGGCGCATCCCGCCTGCCTCCGGCGCAAACCGGGTATTCCTTGCTCGCAAAACCGAGGGATCCGGTCATTTTGCCTGAAATCGGCGCCGGACGGCCACGCCCCGCAGACGGAGCCTGCACGGCAAACCCGCCGACTCCCGGGCTGTAACTTCCCTTTCAATCTTTGTCGTCAAACGCAGTCAAATGGATTGTTTTCTTTTCGATTCTCCGGTATCATGTGAATAGGCAAGGTAAAATATTCAAAATATTCCGAACGTTTTACCGTCGGCAACGCTTTCATTCATTTCCGACGCATCGCGGGCGATGCCGAAGCGCGTCTCCGTCGGGGCGAAAGATGGTTTTGGAGACTTGCCGCGCGGGGAATGACGGAGGGATTTCGTTCGCGGGAAATTCGCGGGAAAGCGGATGAATGTGGGGACAAAAATGGTAAGACGTTTCTATGCGGAAAAGAAAAAAGGGTTCGATGTGGAGGCGCGGAACCTCCTGCGGGAGATTCGCGAAAATCTGGGCATCAGGGGATTGAAGCAGCTTCGCGTCATCAACAGGTACGACGTCGGCAACATCGACGGCGCTTTCTTTGAGACCGTGAAGCAAGGCATCCTGTCGGAGCCCAACCTGGATCTCGTGCACGATGAGCGGATCGATTTGTCCGGCGCCGTGTTTGCTTTCGGCGTGGAGTATCTGCCGGGGCAATACGATCAACGCGCGGATTCGGCCGCGCAGTGCATCAAACTCGCCGGCGGGGATGCGGAGACGCTCGTCCGCTGCGCGAAATGGATCGTCATCGACGGAAATTTGTCGGAAGCGGACAAAAAAGCCATCAAAAAATATTGCATCAATCCCGTTGACAGCAGGGAAGCTTCCCCCGAAAAACCGGCTGCGTTGCGCATGGACGCGCCCGAACCGCGCCCCGTTGAAACCATTGCGGGTTTTCGCGGGATGGATGAGCGCGCCCTGCGGGGTTTGATCGAGCGGATGGGGTTTGCCATGGGCTGTGCGGATCTGAAATTTGTCCGCGATCATTTTTACGCGACGGAACACCGCGATCCCACCGTCACCGAATTGCGCGTCATCGACACTTACTGGTCGGATCACTGCCGCCACACCACTTTCCTGACCGCCTTGAGCGAGATCGAGTTTGAGGACGGCGATTTCGCGGATATGATACGTGAAGCGTTTGACGCCTATCTCGAGCTGCGGCGCGCGGTGTACGGTCCCAATGCGGAACGGGATCGGGACGTGAGTCTGATGGATCTCGCGACCATCGGCGCAAAGTATCTGAAAAAGCAGGGAAAGTTGGAGGATTTGGATGAGTCGGACGAGATCAACGCCTGCAGCATCCGCGTGAAAGCGCGGGTTTGGGACGCGGAAGCCGATGCCGGTCCGGAACCGCCCGGCGGGAATGACGCGCGGGAGGAAGATTGGCTGGTCATGTTCAAAAATGAGACGCACAATCATCCGACGGAAATAGAGCCGTTTGGCGGCGCGGCGACCTGTTTGGGCGGCGCGATCCGCGATCCGCTGTCGGGCAGGGCTTATGTCTATCAGGCCATGCGCGTCACCGGCAGCGGGGATCCGAGGGCTTCCGCGGGCGATACCCTGCCGGGGAAGCTCTCCCAATATCAGATCACGAAAGGCGCGGCGAAAGGATACAGTTCTTACGGAAATCAGGTGGGCTTGGCCACAGGGTTTGTGGATGAAATATATCACGAGGGTTATGTGGCGAAACGTATGGAGATCGGTGCCGTGATCGGCGCGGCGCCCGCGGACTGCGTGCGCCGCGGACAACCTGCGCCGGGCGACGTCATTCTCATCGTCGGCGGCAGGACGGGGCGCGACGGTTTGGGCGGCGCAACCGGCTCCTCGAAAGTGCACAACGAAGAATCCATCTTTACGGCGGGCGCCGAGGTGCAGAAAGGCAATCCGCCCGTGGAGCGCAACATCCAGCGTCTGTTCAGGCGCAGGGAAGTGGCGCGCCTGATCAAGAAATGCAACGATTTCGGCGCGGGTGGCGTGTCCGTAGCCATAGGCGAGCTCGCCGCGAGCATCGATGTGGACTTGGACAAGATTCCGAAGAAATACGAAGGGCTCGACGGTACGGAGCTCGCGATATCGGAGTCGCA
>JAISML010000101.1 GCA_031276775.1 Eubacteriales Family XIII. Incertae Sedis bacterium
GGAATCAGGCACAAAAAATATCTCGCGTCGATTCTGGCTTTCGTTCAGTGTCCTCTGCTCATTTGGTTTGAACTCACTGCGGGGCATGAGATCGAAGTAGAGACGAATCTGTACATCGACAACTTCTCGATGATTATGACGCTGATCATCGGCGTCATCGGCACGCTGATATGCGTGTACGCCTTGGGCTACATGAAGGATTTCAGGCATCATCACGCGGAAGGGAAAGACAGACGGCCGCTGTTCTTTTTCCTGATGTTTCTCTTTCTGTCGGCCATGTTCGGCATCGTACTCTCCAACAATCTGATCTGGATGTATTTCTTCTGGGAGATCACCACGCTCTGCTCATTTTTCCTCATCGGATACACCCGAACGCCGGAGGCCGTCAACAATTCTTTCAGGGCTGTCATCATGAACCTGCTCGGCGGGCTCGCTTTTGTCCTTGCCCTCATCCTCATGGGGAATTATTTCGGCTCTTTGGAATTGAACACGCTGATTTCCAACGGGCTTTACGCGAAAAGCATGGGAGAGTCGGACGCTTCCATCGTAATCAACGTCGTGGTTACGCTTCTGGCGTTCGCGGGAATCACAAAGGCCGCGCAGATGCCGTTCAACAGCTGGTTGCTCGGCGCAATGGTCGCGCCCACGCCCACCTCCGCACTCCTTCATTCATCGACGATGGTCAAGGCCGGCGTATTTCTCATCGTGAAACTGTCGCCGTTGCTCGGCGTGAACAACATCCTTGACGTGGGTCCCGGCTTCATGGTCACCATGGTCGGAGGCGTCACGTTCCTGCTTGCGTCCTTTGCCGCCATCTCGCAGAGCAATGCGAAGCGGGTACTCGCGTATTCAACCATCGCGAATCTGGGCTTGATCGTCGCTTGCGCGGGCATCGGCACGGCCGAAGGCGTTTGGGCGGCCACGATGCTCATCATCTTCCACGCGGCGACAAAGTCTTTGCTGTTCCTCAGCGTCGGTACGGCGGAGCACAACATCGGCAGCAGGGACATCGAGGATATGGACGGTTTGTTCGGCAGATTGCCGCGTTTGGCCGTCTACATGATCATCGGCGTATCGGCCATGTTCCTTGCGCCTTTCGGCATGCTGATCTCCAAGTGGGCCGCGCTCCAATCCTTTGTGGACAGCAGCAACGTGTGGATCATATTGATGGTATGCTTCGGCTCCGCCGTCACGCTGTTCTACTGGGCGAAATGGTTGGGCAAATTGGTGGCGATCGTGGCGAACAGAGAGAACATACAGGACAAAGTGCACAATGAGGAGTGGATCGTGCTTGGCGGCCATGTCGGCTTGGTCATCATCATCTCGTTGACGTTTCCGTTGCTCTCCGACAAAGTGCTTCTGCCCCATTTGACCTCTGTTTTCAAAGGCTTGTCCGAGGAAACGGGCGCGGCTCTTTCGGGGGACAACATGGTGATCATGGTCGTCATGGTCGCGCTCATCCTTGTCTTGCCTCTCCTGTTCTACGGACGGACGAACAAGCGGGTCGTGCCGTTGTATATGGCAGGCGCCGGCGAGGGGGACAATCTCACGTTTCGGGGCTCGATGGGGCAGGAAGTGCCCGTTTCCCTGCGCAACTGGTACATGGAAGGCATATTCAGGGAGAAGCTGCTGAACAGAATCGGTATCATCGTCACCTGCGTCATCTTTTCCATGACATTTTCCTATGCGGCGGCGGTAGGCGTCAGGCTCTATGAATTGATTGCGGGAGGTACGCTCTAATGGAATTTCACGTTACGGTATTCTCCGCTTTGTCCGCGCTCGCGTATCTCATTGTCGGACCTTTTGCCGGCGGTTTGCTCGCCGGCGTGGACAGAAAGATCACCGCAAAGATGCAAGGCAGATACGGTCCGCCCATCCTGCAGCCTTTCTACGATGTACGGAAACTTTTGGAGAAAGAAGCCGTCACCGTCAACAATGGGCAGGATTTCTATGTCATGTGCTGTCTGATTTTCATGATCGTCACGGGTGTGCTGTTTTTTTCGGGTGAAAATCTGCTTTTGGTCATCTTTACGCTTACCACCGCGACCGTGTTTCTCGTGATCGCCGCGTATTCGTCCAATTCGCCGTATGCGCAGATCGGAGCCGAACGCGAGCTTCTGCAGATGATGTCCTACGAACCCATGGTTCTGCTCATGGCCGTCGGCATGTATATGGTCAATCACAGCTTTTATGTGCGGGACATTGTCACCTCGGACGCGTTGTCTTTGAAACTGCTCATCGGCGTATTCATCGGCTACATGTTCATCCTGACGATCAAATTCAGAAAATCGCCGTTCGATCTGTCAATGTCGCACCACGCGCATCAGGAACTGGTCAAGGGCGTGACCACGGAATTTTCGGGCAGAACTTTGGCGGCGTTGGAAGTCGCCCACTGGTACGAAAACGTGTTCCTGTTGGGCTTCGTCTTCCTCTTTTTCTCAAACGGCACCTGGTACATGGCCGTCGTCGGCGTCGTCGTCTGTCTGCTCGCATACTTCCTCGAGATACTCATCGACAACGCGTACGCGAGGATGAAGTGGCAGTTTACGCTGAAATCTTCTTGGCTCATGACCATCATTTTCGGCGGCGTGAACCTGATGTTGCTGTATTTTTTCAAAGCGTTCGGTATTGTGTGAGCGCACCGGGACGGGCTTCCCCGTCCGATGGCCGGTTTGGGCACGGATATCGAGTCGATGCAGCCGCCGCAAGGCGGGAGTGAAACAGATGCGAATATCGGGGAACGCGTTTCGCCGATACCGGAAATGGAGGCAATATGTCATATGTTACAAAATCGCCGTGGGTCATCCACTATGACGGGAGCAGTTGCAACGGGTGCGACATCGAAGTGTTGGCATGCCTGACGCCCATGTACGATGTGGAACGGTTTGGAATCATCAACACCGGCAATCCGAAGCATGCCGACGTCTTTCTCGTTACGGGTTCCATCAACGAGCAGAACATCTCGGTGGTGAAGCAGAGATATGAACAGATGCCGGAGCCGAAGATCGTGGTTGCCGTCGGCATCTGCGCCACATCGGGCGGCGTCTTTCGGGAGTGCTACAACATCAAGGGCGGCGTCGATACGGTCATCCCGGTCGATGTCTACGTCCCCGGATGCGCCGCGCGCCCCGAGGCGATCATTGACGGCGTTGTGAAAGGCTTGGGTGTTTTGGCCGAAAAACAGGCAAGGATGGCGAAGTTGTCCGGGTCGGCGAAGACCGAAACCGCAACGGATACGGAGCAAGAGCCCGACGAAGCGATAGAAGTGCGCTACTACGGGAAAGTCGATGAAGAACCTGCGGTCGGAGCTTCCGGCGAAGGAAAGGGGGAGGCTTAAATGACGGAAAGGAAAGACCTGATACAGGAGATCGTGGCCGTGGAAGCTTCGAATCTCTTGGAAACGGTATCGGACGTCAAAAACGACGGGTATCGGCTCGGGCAGATCTGCGCCACAAAAACGACGGACGGCATAGAGGTGCTGTACAGCTTCGAGAAAGACGTCACGCTGAAAAATTTCAAAGTGACTGTGGGCGACAGAACCCCGGAACTTCACAGCATTACAGCCGTATATTGGCCGGCTTTCATCTATGAGAACGAAATGCACGATCTGTTCGGGATCACATTTAAAAATTTGGCTTTGGACTACGGCGGGAATTTCTTCAAAATCGCAAAAGCGACGCCTTGGAATCCCAATGCGGTGAAAGCGGAACCGGCGGAAGCCGAACAGGCGGAAGCGGAACAGGCGGAACCGGCGGAAGCGGAACAGGCGGAACCGTCGGAAGCGGAACAGGCGGAACCGTCGGAAACCAAACAGGCGGAACCGGCGGAAGCAACCTGCGCGAAAGAGCGGACGGACGCGCCGAACGACGAGGAACGGAAAGGAGACAAAAACTGATGGGCAAGAGAACGATCATTCCTTTTGGTCCTCAACACCCCGTATTGCCGGAACCGATTCATCTCGATCTTGTGATAGAGGATGAATCCGTGTTGGAGGCGATACCGTCCATCGGATTCATTCACCGCGGGCTTGAAAAGCTTGTGGAGAAGAACGAATGGCCGGAGATGGTCTATGTCATCGAACGGGTCTGCGGTATTTGCAGTTTCGGACACGGTTGGGGTTACTGCAAATCCGTCGAGGGGAATATGGGCGTTGAGGTTCCGGCGCGCGCCGAATATCTGCGCACCATTTGGCATGAATTGGGCAGGATGCACAGCCATCTGCTGTGGCTCGGTCTTCTGGCCGACGGTTTTGGCTTTGAAAGCCTGTTCATGCACAGTTGGCGCATCCGCGAGACGGTACTGAACATATTTGAGGAAACCACCGGCGGAAGAGTTATCTTTTCCGTCTGCAAGGTGGGCGGCGTACGGAAAGATATTTCCAATGAAAAGCTTGCGGATATCGTAAAAACGCTGAAAGGCATCCGCGCGGAGACTTCGGAGTTGGCCGGCGTGTTCCTTGAGGACGTATCCGTGAAGAACCGGCTTGTGGGCGTGGGCGCGCTCACGAAACAGGACGCCATCGATCTCTGCGCCGTAGGTCCGGTCGCGCGGGGCA
>JAISML010000098.1 GCA_031276775.1 Eubacteriales Family XIII. Incertae Sedis bacterium
ATGAACGAGCTGCCGCCGCCGCCGCCGCGATCGTCGTCGCCGCTGCCGTCCGTTCCCGCGCCGCCGCCGCCGTAGTAGCCCGCGCCGCCGCCGCCGCCGTATCCGCCGCTGCCCGCCGTACCGTTTCCGCCGCCGCCGAAGACCCCGTTGTTCGCGCCGCCCCCTGTCTGTGTCCCGCCGATGCCGCCACCGCCGTAAGTGCCGTTGCCGTTCCCGCCCGTCAAACCGCCGCCCGGACCGCCCGCATTGCCCGGCGCCCCGTAAGAACCGCCGCCCGCCGCAACCATGATGCGGCTCCTGAGACTGTCGGCGTCGTTCCACGCGGCGTTGATCAGCCGCACGTCCGTGGCGCCGCCGGAACGGACCCCCGATCTGCCGGAAGCCGCGCTGCCGTTGAACGCCGACGCGTTGCCGCCCACGTAAACCTGCAGGGACTGGCCTTTGGACAAAAAGATTTCGCCGCGCGTGTATGCGCCGTTCCCCGACGCCGGAGACGAAACGGAGCCCCAAAGCTCCACGCGGTACATGCCGGTCGACGGCGCCGTAAACGTCTGCGCCGCCCCTGTGTACGTAAAGTCCTGCGTCACGGGTTCCACCGTCACCTTGCGCGTAACGGTGAACGTGTGGCCGAGCAGGTTCGTATAGCTGTAGTCGATGGCATACGTACCCAATCGGAATACATCGAAATCCGCGCCCGTCACGGTCACCTTGCCGGTGACGTCCCCTTCGTAATAATCCGTCGCGCTGTATCCCGGCTCGACATAGGGCGTTCCGACGTCGATGGACATGTCGACGGAACCGTTGAGGGCGATCCGGGTTTCGGGTTTTTCGACCAAGCCGATCCGCGCGTGGCCCGCGCGCGCGTTGCCGGCCATGGTGAACGGAAGCGTCGGATCCTCCATCGTTCCGTTGCCCGGAATCATCAGACCGTTGCGGAACGTCAGACCCGAATAATGGTTGACGCTGCCCGTGTGCCGTCCGTCCGTCGCGGACGTCACGGAATTGACGCCTGTATAGCCCGAGATGTAGGAACTGCCGCCGCCGCCGCCGCGGTCGTCGTCGCCGCTGCCGTCGGGCGTCACGCCGCCGCCGCCGTAGTAGCCGCCGCCGCCCGCGCCGCCGTACCCGCCGCTCTGCCCCAACCCCGATCCGCCGAAGCCGAAGCCCGCGCGCGTGCCGCCCGCCGTCTGTCCGCCACCCTCGCCGCCGCTGCCGTAAGACTCTCCTCGCGACTGTCCCGTAAGCCCTCCGCCGAAGCCGCCGGGCCTGCTTGCCGCCCCGTAGGAACCGCCGCCTGCGGCGACCATGATGCGGCTCCTGAGACCTGACGCGTCGTTCCATGCCGTGTTTACGAGCCGTACGTCCGTCGCGCCGCCGGAACGGACCCCCGCCCTGCCGGAAGCCGCGCTGCCGTTGAACGCGGCGGTGTTGCCTCCCACATAGACATAGAGCGTATCGCCCTTTTGCAAGGTGATCTCGCCGGAGGTGTACGCGCCGTTCCCCGACGCCGGAGCGGAACCCGCGCCCCACAATTCGATCTTGTAGGTTCCCTCGGAGAAAGCCGTAAACGTCTGAACCTCCCCGGTGTACGCAAATTCCTGCCGTACGGGGCGGACCGTCACCCTGCGCACGGCTGTGGCGGTCTGTCCCATGGAATTCGTGTAGCTGTATGTCACATCGTAATCGCCGAGCGCAAAGACGTCGAAATCGTCGCCCTCGACCACGACCCTGTCCGTCACGACGCCATCCGTCGGATCCCAGGCGAAATAGCCCGGCTCAATGTAAGGCGTCCCCAAATCCAGATAGGATCTGAAATAGGCCGTTACCGGATTCTGATAGAATTCCTCCGCGTCGACGAGCAGGATGTCCGTAGCGTCCGCCTCAATGAGGGATACGCGCGCGTGACCCGCCCCCGCGTTGCCCGTCATGTTCCCCGTACCCGCGGTATTCGGCATGGCCGCGTTGCCTGCGATCATCCTCGGATTTTGAAATGTCCTGCCGGAATAATGGTTGGCCGCGCCCGTATGCGTTGCGATGGTTACCCATTTGATCGCGTTGCAGCCCGCAAAGCCCGAAACGAAAGAGGAACCGCCGCCGCCGCCGCGGTCGTCGTCGCCGCTGCCGTCGGGCGTCGCGCCGCCGCCGCCGTAGTAGCCGCCGCCGCCCGCGCCGCCGTATCCGCCGCTCTGCGCCAGCCCCGATCCGCCGAAACCGAAGCCCGCGCGCGCGCCGCCCGCCGTCTGCCCGCCGCCCTCGCCGCCGCTGCCGTAGGACTCTCCGCGCGCCTGTCCCGTAAGTCCGCCGCCGAAACCGCCGGGCTTGTTCGTCGCGCCGTACGTGCCGCCGCCCGCCGCGACCATGATGCGGCTTCTCAGACCGATCGTGTCGTTCCACGCCGTCTTGCTCAATCGTATGTCGGTGCTCCCGCCGGAGAAATTGCCCCGGCCGCTCTTCGCGCTGCCGTTGAATGCGCTCGTGTTGCCGCCCACATAGATGTAGATCGTGTCGCCCGCCCGCATCCATATCTCTCCGGAGGTATACGCGCCCTTGCCTGAATTCGCGTTGCCGACCGGCGCCGCGCCCGCGCCCCAGCACTCAAACCGGTAAACGCCGTTGCGCGTCGCCGTAAAAGTCTGAACGTTTCCCGTGAAACCATATTCCGACAATGCGTCCGCCGTGTGCACGATCACAAGCCGGCTCTTGGACGCCGTATTGCCCGCCGAGTCGGTCACGGTGTAGGTGAGGGTGTAAACGCCCGTCACGCCGGTATCCGCCGAACCACTCACGACGATGCTTGCGGTCAGGTCGCCGTCCCTGTCGTCATGCGCCGTCGCGCCCGGATCCGTAAACGGATCGCCTACCTGCAACCTGAGTACGGAAGCGCCGTTCAGGCTGATGATCGGCGCGCGGTCGATGGGCGGAGGCGGCGGTTCCTCATCATCGTCCGCCGCGGCGCCACCCCCCTCTTCATCGTCTTCCCCGTCCGCGCCCGCACTTCTGTACGCAACGATTCCGTAATGCACGGCGCTGTCGGACGTCGTTTGGAAATCATAGGTCGTGACGGGAATCCGGTAACTGTCCGCATCCGCGGACAGCGAGATGGAGTCCTCGGAGATCTGCGCAAAGCCGGGATCATCGGCGTCGACCATGGCCACGGTACGCTCCGTGTCCGCAGCATCGACGGTCTTGCGATCCGTATCGGCCGTAACGCGGGCGACGGCGAAAAACCCCGTGACGACGACGACCGACGCCACCGCGAGGATGACGAAACTCACCATCACCTCGACCAAGGTCATGCCCCCGGTTCGCGCGGCAAATCCGCAAAGCCGCTTCGGGTTCCGCTCAGCCTTCCTCATACCGCCCAATCCTCCAACCCCGCGTGGGAATGCCAAAATGCCCGCATCTGTGCGATTCTGCGGCAGGGCTGCCGCAGACGCACACGGCATACCGTTCATCCGAAAAATCGTCTCCCAAATAGTGAATGCCTCCGGCGTTTCCGTACATGATGGTTCCCGCCGGAATAGCAACGTCGCCCTTTCCCCTCTCTTCCCCGTCCGTTCCGACGGCGCCGGAACCGTAGACGTAAATGCCGCTCTTCTCCGTATCCGGGAGGAGGGAAAGAGGGGCGTCCATCGTGATGTCGCCCTCGATCACGACTGATCCGCCTCCGTAACAGTAGATATTCCCTCTGATGTTCGCGCCCGCGCGAAGCGTCAACGCGCCGCCGGACACATAGATGTCCGTGTCCACGGTCCGGTATGCGCTCGCCTCGACGGTCAATGTCGCATCGTCGGACACGATGATCCGATCCGGTGAGACGTTGAGCCGCGTCCCTTCGACCGTGTACTCGGTGTAATCGCCCGTCTGGGTGTATTTTTTGACGGCGGGCGACGCGTCGAAGACGGAAGTCCCGTCACGCGCCACCCCTTCGATCGTCAGATCGTGTCCGGATCCTATGTAGACGGTTCCGCCGATGATGTCCGTCCGCCGATGCCGGAAAACGGAAAAATCTTTCGTCAGCAAGGTCTCCGCTTTTTCCATATCCTCTTTGCTGAGCAGCGTGTCCGCCGGCGTCACGGACGGGCTTTTGACGACGGACGCCCGTCTGTCGTCTCCCTCGACGCCCGGCGCCAGCAATACGATGTCCGTATCCGCAATCGTCTGGTTGAAGCGGGGAATGAAATTCGTATATACCGCGCGATCATGCGTCGTGCCGTCGGAATAGCCCGGAACCGTGGAATTGTAACCTTCGACGGTTCTTCCCGTCATCGGATGGCCCTCGGCTGTGAGACTGCCTCCCAAAATGAGATTGCGGTACGAATACACGACCCCGTCCAGAATGTTGACCCCCTGCATGACCCACGCGCTTTTCCGCACATCCCCGTCGAGCAGATACAATCCGACGTCCCTGCCCCAGCAGACGGGAACGATGGGCATGCCCGGCTGAGTTTCCGCGGTATAGCCGTTGAGCGGCAACAGTTGCGGCACGAGCCGCGCCAACGCGCCTTCTTCCCTGCCGAAACTCCTGTTCGCGTACAATCCCCAACCGTTGAAATCCAAAGCGGATGAGAGCGAGCCGTACTGATAGGTGTGCGCATAGGGACCGAACAGCAGATCGACATCCACCTTTTCACCCTCATTCCGATTTTCGCCGCGCGTGAAGATCCTGGCTCCGTTCCAATTCTGCGGGTACCATTCGAGCAATACATTGCCCTCCCTGTCCCCGACCGACTCCGCTTCCGTTTCCGCATTGTCGGTAAAATCGAAATTGACAAACGCGCCCCGGAACGCCTGCGAAGTTCCGGCGCCGGCCTCTTCCGTCAATCGTATGCGCATCTGCGGTTTGCCCGCCGTATCGTCCACGCGGAAATTGTTCAATTTGGTGTTGTCCGGCGCGTCCCCGTCCTCCGAATGGTATGCCGCGCCGCTCGCCGTACCGACGGCGCGTTCCGGATTCACGGCCAGGCGGCCGTTCAGCCCCGACGCGAAATACGCGTTCGAAAAATCGGCAAGTCCCGTCGTGCGCAGATTGTTGGAGATGCTGTCCCTCGTGCCGGTTACGCGCATATCGCCCGTTTCCTCAAAGGAAAGGGAAAGACTTTGCGGCGCTGCGTCGTAAGTCGCTTCGACCGCAGACATGGCGTCGGTGACGAGTCTGCCCAATATCTCCCTGTCCTCCGTGAGATGGTTGAACGGCGCACCCTGTTCCTCGCCCACCTCGGGCAAAACGTGTCCGAGACCGTAAGCGTCCTCAAACGCGGGATGTTCGTCGGCGATGATCGCGTCGATCCCGATTCCCGCGCGCCGCAGATAGTCGTCCGCGAACCCGGCGGTCGGAATATTGTTGAGCGCGTCGGCTTCCGCATCGTATTCCGCCGTCTCAAAGTCGGGAACCGGAAAGGAAAAATCCGGCAATCGAAAACCGCTCCGGCTCATTGCAACTTTGATCGTATAGGCGGATTGCGCGTATTCGGCGGTCGTTTCGATGAGCAGTCCGGCGTCGTCTTCCTCTCCCAGGGTAAAGGTCACGCGGCAGGTTCCCCGCCCGAGCGGCAACTCCGTCTGCGGTATGTCGATGGAAGCCGTTCCTCCCTCTTGGGTTTGCAGCCAATTGAGAAAATCCGCCGAGGTTTTCCCGCCGCTTGGATCGGACGCGTTTTCATCCACGATCCAATCCGCCATCGCTTTTGTGACGGACGAGGCGGTGTAATACGCTTGGGTATCCATGCGTCCGCTCGCATTCTGCTGCTGACGGGAAGACACCAAGAGCAGACTGCCCGCGACGAGCAAAGTCAGGATGAAGATGGCGATCAGGGACCAGATCAGGACGGAACCGCGTCTCATGCGCCCAAACAGCTCTTTCATCCCGTCTCCGCCGCCCTTTCCTCCCCGTCGGGCGTCCCAAACATCGATTCATCGAACACATAGATCTCGAAACGCATCTTCGCGACGCTTTCCGACGGTGCGCCGCCTGACAAATCGCTCCGCGGCGAACCTTTCCGCGCCCGGGGATCTTCGATGCGATAGGAAGCGAGTTTGAGCGCCGTCAAGCCGCGCATTTCACCAAGCAGACGTAGGAAGTCGTCCTGTCCTCCCACCGCGTCGATCTCAATGCCGTACAGCAGGACGGTTGCGTCGGTTTCACCGTTCCCGTCAGACACACCGCCGGCGGTCGGTTCCGTTTCACGTTCCGTCTCCGAACCGACGTCCTCTCCGGCATCCGCAGCGTCGGTTCTGCTCTTCGCGGGATCGTAAAACGAGATGACTTCGCTTCGCAACGCGGACATTTTAAGCGTCCGGGGTTCATAACCGCTGCGCAGAAGCAACTGTGTGATCGTCGTGTCCAACATTTCCTCATCCATGGGCGCGGCGAGCATCAGACGGCAGTCGTCGTAAATCTGCTTTGTCTGTTCGTATTCCGTCTTGCTGCGCTCCGCCCCGGCGATTTTGGCACGCATTTCCGCCGCCTCCGCGCGCAATGACGCAAGACGTTCTTCGCGCGACGACAATTCGGTCATCGCCGGATCCACAAAAACTTTGAAGACGACGATGGCGGCGATGAGGCAAAGCATGATGAGCAACAGGACGTTTTCACGTTTCGTCCGTTTCCATTGCCGCACAAGCAATTTCATGCCGCGCGCGGGTTTTGCGGCCGACGCGGCGGAATCAATCTTCACGAGAAACTCCTTCCGCGGCGCCTTCTTCCGCAGACCCGCCATAGACCGGCAGCGGGCGGGCCGCGTCCGGCAAGGCGGGATCCGTGCCTTTCACCACACAGGTCAGGTCGGCCGCGAAAACGGGCTCGTTCTCCGCGCCGGTTTCCCGATATCCGTCGTGCAGGATATCCTCAAACATCCCACTGATCCTGAGACGCGCGACAAAGCGCGAAAGCTCTTCGGCAACGGCGCATTCGACGCGCATCCCCAAGACGCCCGCAGTTCTGTCATAGGACAGGTCTGCAATAGAAACGGTATCGCCGCCCAAATCAAAAATCCCGGAATACTGCGATTCATCCGGATCGGGGCGGCTTGCGATGCCGAGCAACACATTTTTCAGTTCGTATGTCCGCATCCGCATTTGCGCCGCATCCGTTTCGATCCGTATCGCGTCCGCGTAAGCGGAGCGATGATCGTCCACGTAGGCTTTCAGCTTGCTTTCCTCCGCTTCGAGAACCGCCACTTTTTCGTGATAAAGAACGAGGGACACAATGGACGCGGCGATGAGGAGAAAGACGGCGGCAAGCGCCGGGATTTTGCGCGCCATCCGGCTTGCGCCCGCTCCCGCGCGCCCGCTTTCCCTCTCCAAAGCGGGTAAAAAGTTGATATCTTTCCGCGACTTGCGTATTGTCCTATGCAATCTTGGATATCCTTTCAGGAACGCCGGGGCAGAATAACGCCATCTATCTATTTTATATCCAAATTTGCGGTTTTTAAACAAAAATATGAAATTTTCTGTTCTTTTTTTTGTCGATCCGGGATGACCGGCCAATGATCGGAGAAGAATCCGAAAGGTTCAGCGCCTCAGCAGACCGGAGAAACCCTTCTGCCTGTGAAGGGCTTTGTAAACGATGTAGGCAATCTCAAAATCCACCATGCTGTGGACGACGGAACCCAATCCGATCATCAGAACGACCGTCTGCACGGAGGTGTAGCCGGCCATGCCTCCGGTAAAGTAGAAACCGAAGACGACCGCGACCTCGCATACGGCGTGAATCAGCGCGATGACGAAAGAGAACACATGTATCTGCGCGAGCGATTTCAGGACAGAGGGTCTGTATTTCAGAAAATAGGAGCCCACGACCGCGAAGACGATATGGGAAGCCGCCCGCAACGCGATGACCAACGGAAAGTTCAAAAAAAATCCGATGAACGTCCCGACGGTCACGGCGATGGCGACGGCGGGATCGATCATCATGGCGAGGAAGATCGCCACATGACTTGCCAAGGTGTAGGAGGCGGGTTCCAGCACAATTTTCAACGGGGAAACCAGGGGGATCAAAATCCCTATGGCGATCAGCAAAGCGGCGGCGGTCAGCCTCAGTGTCGTCCATCTTTTGTCCATGCTGTCTGCTCCTTTGCGTATGCGCCGCCGATCAATGCTTCAAAACCGTCCGCAATCGGATTGCGTTGTCCGTCTACGCGCCGGCGATCGTTCTGCGTCGCCCGCTTACGCGCTTGCGCGATTGCCCGATCGTTCGGGTGAAATCAGTTTCTTCGCCGTGACATGTGTCATGACACATGTAATCATACATCCCGAACGCAACGCTGTCAAGTATCAAGTGATGCAAGGGGGAGCGGACTCCATAGAAAGAAGCCGGATCGAAGAGGCGATCGTTTCCCCGATCAATCGGCAAATCCGATCAGCTCGGCCATGTTTTCAAACGCGACGCGATCCGCCGCAACGGCGTCTCCGGCAAAGGCTTTTTTCAGTTCTGCGATCGAAGGTCCGAGGGAACCGAACGGGACGTCCGAGCCGAAAAGAATGCGCTCCGCGCCAAAACGTTCAACAGCCTGTTTCATCTTTTCGGCGGAACACATCGTCGTATCCGTATACACATTGCGCAACCCCTGCGCCGCTTCAAAGAGTCTCTCCGCATAACCGCAACAATGCGCGACGACGATCTTCACGTCGGGCCAACGGCGGCAAAAAGCGATCACCTCGTCGAAAGCGCTGTACGCCGGCGTCGTCAAACGGCTGTACGGGCTGTCGGCCGTGTAATACGGATTGTCGCCGCAATGCGTCACCACCGGCAGATCCGCCGCGCGAAAGACTTCCATTGCGGCGGATATCTTCGGATCGTCCAAAGGCGTGTTCTGGATGGTGGGATGGAGTTTCAGACCTTTCGCGCCGCGTTCGATATCGCGCCGCAGTTTGTCGGCCATTTCCCGGATCGGCATATCGAGCGCGCAACTCGTGAAAGGGATGATGCGCGGTTCGAGCTTTGACGCGGCGAGATATTCCTCAAAGGTCTGATTGGGCCATATGGGCAACATCACCGCATATACGGGACACGTCTGCCGGTCGAGTTCCGCTGTCAGATTTTCCAAGGTCCATTCCTCGGAACGACGCTTGCCCGCCCGAATCAGATCGTCCGGATCCTCGGGAATCAGAGGTTGTGCGTAGCCGCTTTTTTCGCAAGCGGCAAACGGATCGTCATAGACGCTTTTCACGACGCCGGTTTTGAAAGTGACATTTCCGCTCCCGTGAAAAATATCCCCGATATGGGCATGCGAGTCCAAAATACGGTGTATTTCCGTCATGATGGGTTTCCTTCGGGCGCAGCCTCGAAAACATGCGCTTTTTCTTCGCCGCGCAGCACGCGCAGCGCGCCGGCCGCAAGCGCATCCATTTCATTCTCCCCCGGCAGGATTTCAACCGGTCCGAGAAACGCCACGCGCCTTTTCACCATGGACGTAAAATAATCCGAAAACGCGATTCCGCCCGTGAGAATGACCGCGTCAATCGCGCCGTCAACCACCGGGGCGAGTTTCGCGAGATTTTTTGCGACGCTGAGCGCCATCGCCTCATAGACGAGCTTTGCTTCTTCATCCCCTTCCGCGATGCGTTTTTCAACTTCACGGGAATCCGGCGTTCCGAGCAAGGAAATCAATCCTCCTCTCCGCTGGATATGGCGCAACACCTCTTTCTTGGTCGCGCCCTCCGCAAAGCAAAGATCGATCAGTTGAAAACCGGGCAGTCCGCCGGAACGCTCGGGCGCGAACGAACCTTCGTCGTCCGAGATCATATCCACCACGCGCCCGCCGCTGTGCAGACTGAACGTGACACCCCCGCCGAGATGGGCGACAAGCAGATTTTTCTCGCTGTAACGCCAGTCTTTGTCTGCGCAGACTTTCAAAGCGGCGGCGCGCATGTTCAGGTTGTGCCCCTGTCCTCTGCGCGACATTTCTTTCAGACCCACGACGCGGGCGACCGGTATCATCTCATCGACGGTGACCGCATCGTAGATAAAAGCCGGCATTCCGTATGTTCCGCGGATCTTGTCCGCGATCGCCATGCCGATGTTGGAAGCATGCTGATCGATCGGGCAGGTTCTCATCGTGGCAAGCATATCCCCATTCACTTCGTAGGCCCCGCTCCGGACGCGCGCAAAAGGTCCTCCCCGGGAAACGACCGCGTCAAACGCGGAGAGTTCGTATCCCCCCGCTTCCACATGTCCGGTGACGAGTCCGCAACGCATGTCGAGCTGATCGATGATCGCGTCGTATTTTGAAAGCTCTTCCTGCGTGTGTTCGATGTTGCGTCCCCATACCTTTTGTTCATCCTCGTAAACGGCGATCTTTGTCGAAGTCGATCCCGGGTTGATTACAAGTATTTTCTTCATACCGTTCCTCTCTTGACGACGATACCCTCCCACATCACCGAACCGCCTTTGCCGGCGTCTGCACGACCGTCCGCGCCGCCAAGCCGGAATCTTCGGTCGGGACGCGAACCGTCCGAATCAGCATATGGCGCAGGCGAGCGCCAAGGCGTTGAATTTTTCCGCCGCCGACGAACCGCGCGAGGTCAGAACGATCGGGCATTTCGCACCCATGACGAGACCTGCCATATGACCGCCGGCCAGTTCCACGAGACTCTTTCCGAGTATATTCCCCGCATGAATGTTCGGCACAATCAGAACATCCGCGTCTCCTGCGCAGGGACTTTCATAACCTTTTTGCACGGAACGCTCCCGGACCAAAGCCAGATCCAAGGAGATCGGTCCTTCCACGACACAATGATCGGCGTCGCGGTACAGTTCGCAAATTTCAGCGGCGTCGACGGTCTCCGGCATTTTCGGATTCACCTTTTCGACGGCGGCAAGCAGACAAACTTTGGGTTTCGCATAGCCGAGTCCCCGCATGACGCGCACCGCATTTTCAAGGATTGCGATCTTTTGCGCCTTGTCGGGATAGGGCAGCATACCGCCGTCGGTCGTGAGCAGAAGCTTGCGGTAACGCGGGATCGCGTTCAGCGCAATGTGTGACATCACCCCGTTTTCGGGGGAGACGCCGTTTTCCCTGCGCACGACGGGCCGCAGAAATTCACCCGTCTCGATCTTCCCTTTCATGAGGAAATGCGCCCTGCCGCTTTGGATGACCTGCGCGCCGGCGAGCGCGGCTGCGGCGGGATCCGCCGCAACACAGATTTGGGCGTCCGAAACATCCCGCCCGAGTCCCGACGCAACTGCCTTGATTCTGTCGGGATCGCCGATGAACAGGAAATCCAACAAACCGTCGTCCGCCGCGCGGAAGACGGCGTCCTGTGAATGATCGTCCGTCGCCCACACGACGGCCACGGTTCTTTTTTCGGTCGTGCCTTTTGCGCGGACAACGATCTCGTCAAACGATTTCATTTCCATGAAATTCAATCCTCCCAGATCTGTTCGACCGAAGGAATGTCCTTCGCACCCCGGATCATGCCGATGCGGGAAATATTGATGAGGTGCTCAAACGTCAGGTTTTCGGAGATCGAATTGTTGCCCCACGAACCGCAGCCGAGCGTACTCGTCGGATTGAAGCCATTCGCGAGAGCCGGATTCGCCGCAAAGATGCCGGGCTGATTGATCAACAGACGGGAAACAGGCAATGTCACGCCGGCATACTCCATTTTCTTCTCATCGTAAGTGTGCAA
Organism: Eubacteriales Family XIII. Incertae Sedis bacterium; assembly: GCA_031276775.1. Classification (GTDB taxonomy): domain Bacteria; phylum Bacillota; class Clostridia; order Peptostreptococcales; family Anaerovoracaceae; genus JAISGB01. Next base: position 11,632 of record JAISML010000098.1, read on the forward strand.
AACGGCCGAGTGTCCCGCGCCCTGATAGAGCAAATTGGTCTTCGCGATCTCCACCGCTTCCTCAAAGGCGTCATAGGTCAGCGATATCAGAACGGGGCACATCTTTTCCCCGCAGAGCGGATCCGCAGCCCCGATCCTGGCGCTGTCCCCTTTGAGCATGATGACTTCCGTGCCTTCCGGCACGTCCGCCCCGACCGCCTCCGCGACCTCGGGAGCGGAGCGCCCGACGAGCGCGCCATTGATGTGTCTGCCGTCCGGGAAAAGCGTGCCGCGAAACTTCTCCACTTCCGCAGGATCCTCCACGTAGTGCACGCCGTTTTCCTTCAAGGCCGCGACGATCCTGTCTTCGTCCGATTTCGGCATGATTACGGACTGGTTGCCCGCGCATATGAGTCCATTGTCAAACTTGCGGCCCACTGCGATCTGCGCGGCGGCTTCCGCATAATCAAATCCCTGATCGATGATGGTCTGCACATTGCCGGGACCGACGCCGAAAGCGGGACGGCCGCTCGAATAAGCCGATTCCACCATCGCGGCTCCGCCGGTCGCGATGATGACGTTGCTTTGTTTCATCAGCAACCGGGTCAACTCGATGGAAGGTTCCTCGACGCACTGCAGGACGTTCTCCGGCGCGCCCTGCGCCCTGAGAGCCCCGTTGAGAATTTCCACCGTATGGAGCGTCGTTTTCTTTGCGCGCGGATGCGGCGCGACGATCAGCACATTGCGGCCTTTCACCGCAAAAGCCGCGTTGAAAAGTACGGTGATGTTCGGGTTGGTCGTCGGAGCGACGGAACTCAGGATTCCTTTGGGCTGCGCGACGAATTTCAAACCTTTTTCCCTGTCTTCTCCGATGACGCCGACGGATTTCCTGCCTTTCAACGCATACCAGATCGCATCCGGGGATCCTGTGTTTTTTTCAAGTTTCGACTCGTAATGACCGAGCCCTGTCTCCGCGATCACTTCTTTGGAGAGCGTTTCCGCTTCGGCTTTGAACGCGAGCAACATCGCTTTCACGCAACCGTCGATTTGTTCTTGATTGAAATTCCTGAATGCGTCCAGAGCCTGCTTTGCATTGTCGATCATGCGATCGATGATCATTGCGTTTTCCATTTTGCTTCTTTCCTTTCCCGAAAACCGTAAACCGTACGCGAAACCATGGAAAATAACTGATTGTATCCTACTTTTTCAAAAGGAAGTTGAATTGTAAATAACGGAACAATTCAAACGATTTTTTACTGCGTCGCATCCCCTACGCGGTCGACTCCCACAAAACGCTGTCCAAGAGCTTTTTGAACGAGTTCGGCGTCATGCTCATGTATTTTTTGAAATCGTGAATGAAATGCGCCTGATCGTAATACCCCTGCTGGATCGCCAAAGCGGACAGGGAATCGGCATGCCACCACTGCAAACTTTTCAAAGTGTTCTGCAAACGCATGATGCTGCTGTATTGTTTGGGTGAGCACCCGAACGCTTTGTTGAAGCGTTTTCGGCAATAGCGATCCGAATAGCCCGTCGCCCGTTCCAGATTGACGGAAAGGCAATCCGGATTGGAGGAACATACGATGGCCGCCATGTAATCGATGAAAGACGGGACATATTGCCGATCGATCATATTGTCCCACGCAAAATCGTACATCAGTTTGACGCGTTGCTCAAATCTTGTGGTCGCGCACAGCATGTGTTCAACCAATTGCGCCATTCCCGGAAAAACTTCGGTCAGAGGGAGGCTCGTGTCAAGGATGTCGCTTACGGTGCAACCGCCCATGCGCAAACCGAGCGCGGAATACGGTTTGCAACCAAAGTATTCAACGCCCGGTTTCAGATTCAGCATCTTGGGTTCGAGAAAAACGCCTGAGCAAAACGTTCGGGGTTCTGCGGGATCCAGTTCGATCAGCATGTTGACACAGGCGTCCGGCACGATCGGTATGTTGCAGCAGTTCAAGGTCTGCGCCGCTTTAAACTGGTAAAAGACCGCGCTCTTTTTAACGCTCTTTTCATTCCAGTCGCGCATGACAATCTCCGTGTAGTCACGCGTGAAAATATTGACAAACGGTTGGAAAGGCGGAGACATGTTCTCGATGCTTTGCGCGATTTCTTTGTATATCATAAGCTCGCCACCTCGCCTTCCATTCAACAAAACCAGCGATTGCTCCTGTATATGCGTCGCCCAAAACCCCTGTGAACCACCGAGCCTGCATCCGCCGGTATGCCGCAACGCTTGGGTGACGCGCGACATGCCTTACAATATATCACAAATCAGAGCGTTGTAAACAGCTTGGATACGATCTTCCACGCCCCGTCCTCTTTGATCAAATGAAAGAAATCCACGAGTACGCCCGCTCCGCGAAAGCCCGTTTCGGAAAGGATGACCGAAGCGACATTGCCTTCGATTCGGATCGACTCGACCTCCGCCCGGTACGGATCGCCGTTGTCCCGCATGGACGGCGTTGCGCCAATGTCTTCTATGAACGGCGCGGGATCCCCGATCAGGATGTCGGGTCCCAAAAAACCGTTCATGACGGCACGGTCGTGAAACACCCCTTTGAGTGTGTCCGCTTCCCCGCAGTACGTACCGTCTTTGTACGCCTGAATCACTTTCATGACAGCTGCTGTTTCCACATGGTTGTTCATAATCGATCAGCCCTCCTTAACGTCAATTGTTTGTTGCTGTTATGAATTTGCGCTTCGTTCCGCAAAATTCGTTTCGCTTGGCGACGGAGCCTCCGCCGCGGAATTCCGCCCAAGGGTTGCGGGCTGCGCTGCGGTCACACGGCGCCGGCTTGAAGCGAACCCGCCAACCTTTGAACGGTAAAATCATTTTATACGGCAAACCCTTCCCTCAAATTGTAAATTTCGGAATTCGTCATACAATGTCCATCGCCGCGTAGTAACCGCCGTGTATCGCATTTTTGACGCGCGAGGACACCCGGCAATCCCCTGCGGCAAAGAACTTCGTCACGCCTTTCGCACGTTGCAGCGCCAGTACGGACTCGTATTTTGGCGTAAAGCCCATCGCACAGATCACGCAATCCGCCCCCACGACATCCTCCGTTCCGTCAACGCCGCGCACTTTCACCCCTGCCGCCGTGATCGCCTCGCATTTCCTGCCGGTCAGTATCCGCAGCCGGTCGCCCACTTCCCGGATCGCTTCGTTCATGGAATCCCGGTGGATGATATTCGCATCCGGGGCGAATTCGGGTCCCATTTCGAGGATCGTGACATTCTTGCCGCGCGACGCGAGGAAAATGCCGACTTCACAACCGACGAGTCCGCCGCCGACAATGACCGGTTCATTCCCTTGCACCGCTTCGGGATTCAGATACACGTCTGTGGCGAAGAAGCGCGGCAGAGCGTCCAAACCCGGGAAAGACGGCCGGATCGGTTCCGCGCCGACCGCGCAGATCACTGCATACGGTTTTTCTTTCTCGATGAAATAGGCGTCCACCGCCGTATCGAGGCGAACATCCACCGCATGCTTGAAAACCTGATACCGCAACCAAGACGCAAAGCCGGCCAAATCCGTCTTATGATCATCGTTGAACGAAAATTTCAAAGCGCCGCCAAGTGAGTCCGTCGCCTCCGCAAGCACGACGCGATGTCCGCGCTCCGCCGCCGTAATGGCCGCCTGCATACCCGCCGGACCGCCGCCGACGACAAGCACCTTTCGCGCCTCCTTCGGTTCGGGCGTCCGCACCGTCCACAGTTCGGCGCCGGCGGTGGGATTGACGTCGCAGTTGTTCATGCCGTCATACTTGCGGCCGAGACAATTGTTGC
>JAISML010000149.1 GCA_031276775.1 Eubacteriales Family XIII. Incertae Sedis bacterium
CGCCGATCTGAACGACATGCCTCATCTGCTTATCGCCGGTACCACGGGAAGCGGCAAGAGCGTCTGCATCAACAGCATTCTGCTCAGCATTCTTTATCATGCAGGACCCGATGAGGTGAAGCTCATTCTCATCGATCCCAAGGTGGTGGAACTGAAAAGTTACAATGACATCCCGCACCTGCTCGTGCCTGTGGTCACGGATCCGGAACAGGCGGCCACCGCGCTGAATTACGCGGTCACGCTCATGAACGAACGGTACAGGAAGTTCGCGGAATACAATGTCCGCAACCTCGACGGATACAACGCGCGCCTCAAAAAAGACGGTTTGGCGGATGATATCCTGCCTCGCATCGTCATCGTCATCGATGAACTGTCCGACCTGATGATGATCGCGCCGGCCAAGGTGCAGGAATCCATCTCGCGCCTTGCGGCCATGGCCAGAGCCGCCGGCATGCATCTCATCGTGGCGACCCAGCAACCACTTGCGTCCATCCTGACCAGTGTCATCAAGGCGAACATTCCCTCGCGGATCGCTTTTTCCGTTTCTTCGAACTCCGCTTCCCGTGTCATCCTCGACGAAGCCGGCGCGGAACGCCTGCACGGCAACGGGGACATGCTGTTCAGCCCTGTGGGCACACGCGAACCCATGCGCATTCAGGGTTCTTTCGTTTCGGACAGCGAGGTGCACAAGGTGACGGATTACATCAAAAAAAAGATGGATCCGGCCTACAGCCCGGATGTGCTGCAGGCCGTGCGCGGAGAGCTGTCGGGACAGTTGGTGGATGAGGGGGATGAACTTTTCCGGGATGCCGTGGAGATGGTCGTCCCCGCGAAACAGGCGTCGGTATCCATGATACAGCGGCGTTTTCGCATCGGCTACAACAGGGCGGCGAGATTGGTGGATATGATGGAGGAGCGCGGCATTGTGGCGGCAAGCGACGGCATGAACAAACCGCGAAAGGTACTCATGAACGAAACGCAGCTTGCGGACTTCCTCGGCGCGGGCGCATCCGTACCGGGTGATCCGCCGCCGTTTGACGCCGGAGACGGGGATGCGTAAGACCTGCGGCATATACATCGACACGCTCGGATGTTTTAAGAACGCGGAGGATTCCGAGCGGGCGGCCGGTTTGCTTGCGGAAGCGGGTTACGCCATCGTCGGGAGCCCGGACGACGCCGACGTCATCCTTGTCAACACCTGCGGCTTCATCGAGGCTGCGAAACGGGAATCGATCGATCGCGTGTTGGAGATGATTCCCCATCGCGAAACGGGGAAAAAGCTGATCGTAAGCGGTTGTCTGACGCAACGCTATCCGAAAGAACTGCTTGCGGAATTGCCCGAGGCGGACATCGTCATGGGGGTGAACGATTACGGAAAGTTGCCCGGGATCGTGGCGGAACTGTTGCGCGATCAAACCCCGCGCGCCGGTACGCGTTCCAATGCCGGTTTGGCCGATCCGCCCGGCGCTTGTCCTCGGAACGCCGCACGGGACAGGGGAGACAGCGGCGGCCGACTTTTTGTGAACGGCAAAGAGACGTTATTGCTCGGACCGCGTCGCGCTTTGTCGCCGCGCGCGAGCGCTTTGCTCAAAGTGGCGGAGGGCTGCGACAACCGCTGTTCATACTGCGCCATTCCGTACATCCGCGGCGCTTACCGCAGCGTTCCCATGGAATTGCTCGTGGCGGAAACGGAGCGGCTTGCCAGGGAGGGCGCCAAGGAGATCGTCCTCATCGCCCAAGACGTCAGCGCTTACGGTTCGGACGTCTACGGGCGGTACGCGTTGCCGGAGCTGCTCTCGCGTCTGTGCGCGGTGGAAGGTCCCGAATGGTTCAGGCTCATGTATTGTTATGAGGAGCGGATTACGCGGGAACTCATCGAAGTCATGGCGCGCGAGCCGAAGATCTGCGCGTACATCGACATCCCTTTGCAGCACTGCGCCGACGGCATTCTCACACGTATGAACCGTCGTTCAAGGCGCGCGGACATCGATCGGACCCTTGCCGCGCTCCGGGACGGTGTGCCGGATCTCGCCATCCGCACCACCCTCATGACCGGTTTCCCGGGGGAAACGGATGAGGATTTTGCCGCGCTTGAAGACTTCGTCGAGGAGAACCGGTTTGAACGGTTGGGCGTATTTGCGTATTCGGCGGAGGACGGAACGCCCGCAGCGGACATGCCGGACAAGCCGTCTGCGGAGCTTTCCGAGGAACGCAAAGAGAGGCTCATGCTGCGTCAGCTCGACATCTCATTGGAAAACAACCGCAACCTCGTCGGGAAAACGCTGCGGGTGTTGACCGAGGGGACGGAAGAACCCGGAATCTATGCGGGGCGCACGCAATTCGACGCGCCCGAGATAGACAATGCCGTGCTATTCACATCGGGAAAGCCCCTCCGCGCGGGGGATATGGTGAACGTAACGATCACGGACGCCATGGATTATGATATCGTCGGAGAGATCGCGGATTGATGAAAGATTGGAGAAACCCAAGATGAACCTGCCGAACACGCTCACGTTGGTCAGAATCGCTTTGATACCCGTGTTTGTCGTACTCCTGCTTTCGGGGTATGCCAAGGCGGCGGCGGCCGTATTCATCGTCGCGTCGCTTACGGATGCATTGGACGGATATATCGCGAGAAAGAAGAACCTGATTACGAATTTCGGAAAACTGATGGATCCTTTGGCCGACAAGTTGCTCGTGGTATCCGCTTTGGTGTGCCTGACGGAGTTGAATGAGATAGCGGGGTGGATGCTCATCGTGATCCTCGCGCGCGAATTTATGATAACGGGCTTGCGGTCCGTTGCGGCCGGAGAGGGGATCGTCATCGCCGCCGGCGTGACGGGCAAGCTGAAAACCATCTTTCAGATGGTGGCCGTCATCGCCTTGCTTCTCGGCAATTGGCCGTTCGCCTATGTGGGCTTCCCTTTTGACCGTGTCATGCTTTGGCTGGCCGTGATCCTGACGGTCTACTCGGGCGTCGAGTACATGATCCGCAACAGACGCGTATTCGCCCAAAATTGAAATTGAAACGGAGATTATCGCATGAACGCAACCATTCTTACCGTCGGCACGGAGCTTCTGTTCGGACAAATCGTCAATACGAACGCCGCGTACCTTTCCTCCCGTCTTCAACTGCTGGGGATCGACGTCCTGTATCATGTCACGGTGGGGGACAATCCGCATCGGCTGGCGGCCGTTCTGAAGCGTCTCCTGTCGGAAACGGATTTGATCGTGACGACGGGAGGTCTCGGACCCACCCAGGACGATCTGACGAAGGAGATCATCGCGGAAGTGATAGGCGTCGGACTCGAACCCGACGAAAGCGTCCTGTCGTCCATCGAGGGATTTTTTCGAAAATCGGGGCATGAGATGACCGCGAACAATCGCAAGCAGGCGCTGATCCCCGCGGGCGCCACCGTGTTCCGCAACGAAGTGGGCACGGCGCCCGGTTTCGCGGCGGAGCGGGACGGGAAGACTGTCATCGCTTTGCCGGGACCGCCGAGGGAAATGAAACATCTCTTTGAAAAGGAGGTGTCGCCTTACCTGCAGCGTAGGACGAACAACGTCATCCGTCATAGGATCCTGCGGTTTTACGGCATCGGAGAGTCCGCGTTGGAATCCAAGCTGATCCCGCTCATCGACGGGCAGACGGATCCCACCGTCGCCACCTACGCGAAAGAGGGCGAGTGTTCCCTGCGGATCGCGTCCAAACGCAAGACGGAGGAGGAAGCCTTGGCCGCGATTGATGCGATGGAGTCCCGGATCAAGGCGTTGGTCGGAGAGTTTCTCTACAGCGACGAGGATAAGGATCTGCCCATCGTCGCTGCGGAAAAACTGATGGCGCGGAATTTGACGCTTGCTTCCGCGGAATCCTGTACGGGCGGCCTGTTTGCGGATCGTCTGATCTCCGTTCCCGGCATCTCAAAATCGTTTGATCGGGGGTACATCACCTACGCCAACGGAGCCAAGACGCAGATGCTCGGTGTGCCCGAAGACGTATTGGCGTCGTTCGGCGCGGTCAGCGAAGAAACGGCCGTCGCCATGGCGGAAGGCGCGCGCAAACGGGCGGGAACCGACGTCGCCATATCCGTGACGGGCGTTGCGGGACCGGACGGCGGCAGCGACGGGAAGCCGGTGGGCTTGGCGTGGATCTGCGTCTGCGACGCGCGCGGCAGCCGGACCAAACGAATCGTGACGCGCGACAGAGGACGCAACCGCAACCGGTATATCTTTGTACTGGAAATGATGAACCAATTGAACCGGTTTTTGGATCGGGAAATGATGTGAGGATCCAAGTGCGTCAAGAATTGTAACGTCTACCGGAAAAGTTGATACTGTTTTTAAAAAAATATGCAACAACCGGGGAAAATATGTTTATAATAGACAGAGGAGATGTTTGGAATCCGGCAATGGTTGCGGCATGCGATTCGGAATGCGCAGAAAGGGTGCCGGAACCGGCGCGTCGATTCATGGTATCCAAAGTCGCGAGGGAGGAAAATCATGGCATACGGAGATTACGAGTATTACTACAACCATGCGAAAAGCAAATACTACAACGCCTGTCAGGAAATCAACAGCTGTCAAAACAGGATAAATTCGTTGCGATCCCAAAGACAAAAGACCATCAAGCGCATCAATCAGCTCGGAACGGACATCAAAAATAATGAAAACGCCCTGGCGCAGATGGAAAGGATTGTGAAAAAGGAAGAAAGTCTGAAAGGTAAAGTGCTTGCGATATCAGGAAAAACCGGCGCCGCCGCCGTCAATTTCAGCGGTATGGTGAAATCCGCCAACGTGACCGGAAAAAATCTTTCCGACGTTTACGGGGACGAGACCGCAAAGACAAAAAGTACGCTGAACAACGTTTTAAGTACGTTAAAGACCAAAAAAGCAGCGCTTGTCGCAAAGCTGGCGGAACTGCGCAGTCAAAAAAAATCGGCGGAGCATGAGTTGCAGCACACGGAAAGCCGGATCAGATCCGCCGAATCAGACCTTGCGGAATGGAAACGCGTGAAAACAGGCGCTTCGTACGATATGGAGTATTACCGGCGCAAAATGCAGGAAGCCGTATAGTTTTCCCGATCAGAAAATTGCGGAATCGGAGGTAAAAGTTTGGCGACCATAGCGCTGTATGCGGGCATGATCAGCAGGATGCCGGGTCTGATCGGCGATCTCAAAAGGAGCGACGGCGACTACATTGCCGGGCTTTTTTTCGCGAAGAAACGCTCCAACAGTTCCGCTAGTGTTTTGACCATTGTTCCCGTCCCGCCCTCACAGTAGATGCCTTCGGTTTTGGAAGTCCATGCCGTCCCCGCGATATCCACGAAAGCCCACGGCAGACCGGCGGCGAACCCGTTTATGAAAACCGTCCCCCGTTCACCGTTTGAAACATCCGCGACCTTGCTTTTTGTCTCTTTTGGCCGTTCACTGATATAGGGCAGTCTCCAGAGAGGTTCTCCCACTTTCTCCGCCGCTGCCGTGAACAGATCGGACAGATCGTCGTTATCGGAGGTGATCGGCGCAAAATATTCGCCAAACAGCATTGCCGTCAGACCCGACAGCGTCGCCACACAGACGATCGCATTGACCCCGGCTTCGACCGCCGCCGTTATACCGTCGGCCAACGTCACACGGCCTTCGCTGTCCGTATCTTTGATCAGAACTGTGCGTCCGCTTTTGGAAATGAGAATGTCTCCCGGCTTGAATGCCGAACCGGACGGAAGATTGTCCGCAGCCGGCAGGACAAAAACCGCGTTGATCGGCAACTGCAGTGCGGCGATGAAATAATATGCGCCAAGCAAAGCCGCTCCGCCGCTCATGTCCGAAATCATGATATCCATATCTTTTCGCGGTTTGATGCAGATACCGCCGGAATCAAAGGTGATGCTCTTTCCGACAAGCCCTATCGTCGTTTTTTTGTCCGGATTTTTCAGATAGTCAATCTTGATCAAACGCGGGGGATTCACGCTGCCCTTCCCGACGCCGAGCAGACATCCGTAACC
>JAISML010000266.1 GCA_031276775.1 Eubacteriales Family XIII. Incertae Sedis bacterium
CCCTGCGCTTGTTCATGTCGCCCATGACGTCGCCCATGTATTCGTCCGGCACGAGGATCTCCACATGCATGACCGGTTCCAAGAGAATCGGCTTCGCCTCCTCCATCCCTTTCTTGAACGCCAACGATGCGGCGATCTTAAAGGCCATTTCGTTGGAATCCACATCGTGATAGGAACCGTCATAGAGCACCGCCTTGATGTTCACGACTTTGGATCCGGACAGAGGTCCTTTCTGCATACTCTCCCGCAGTCCTTTCTCGACCGCCGGAACATAGTTTTTCGGAACGGATCCGCCGAAGAGTTCCTCCGCAAATTCAAATTCTTCCGTCGAAGGGGAAAAACGGATGTGAACGTCGCCGTATTGGCCGGCGCCGCCCGACTGTTTCTTATGTTTCCCCTGCACGTCCGCCGTGCCCTTGATCGTCTCGCGGTACGGAACCTTCGGGTCGATCAGATCCACATCGACGCCGAACCGTTCTTTCAGCTTTGTGGTGATGATGCCGATCTGAATCTCGCCCTGACCGCCCAAAAGCGTCTGCGCCGTTTCCGTGCTGCGCTCCACGGAGAAAGAGGGATCCTCTTCCCTGAGTTTGTTCAGCCCCGTGCCAATCTTTTCCTCCTCGCCTTTCGCCCTGGGTTCCACCGCCATAAACAGCGAGGGCTGCGGATATTCCACGGTCGGGAATTTCACAATGCCGGATTTGCCGCAAAAGGTATCCCCCGTATGGGCGAACTGCAGCTTCGTGGCGGCAAAGACATCGCCCGCGGCGACAGTGGGCGCTTCGCTCTGCGACTTGCCGCGCAGGAAAAAAATGGAACCCATCTTTTCCGATTTCTGCGCATTCACGTTGTACGCCTCCATGCCCTGCGTGACTTTCCCCGACAGGACTTTCATGATCGTGATCTTGCCGGCGAAAGGGTCGGATATGGTCTTAAACACGAAAGCGGCAAAGGGTCCTTCCGGATCGCAGACGACCGTTATCCCCTCATCCCTGTCGTTTGCCGCCGCGTAGGGTGGATGCTCGGTCGGCGCGGGTACGTATTTGATCAAAGTATCGAGCAATTCTTTGACGCCCTCCCCTTTCACCGCGGAAGAGGTTAGGATCGGCACGATGTCTCCGGCCGCAATGCCGGCGGCCAAACCCCTGTTGAATTCTTCGTCGGTGAAAGCCTCACCCCCGAAAAATTTCTCCAGGAGTTCCTCGTCACTCTCGGCCACCGCTTCGTTCAGCGCATCCCTGTCGTCCAAAGCGGCCACCGAAGTTCCGAACTTGGATTTCAAATCCGCGATCACGCGGTCGACGTCCACATTCTCCTTGTCGACCTTGTTGATGAGAAAAAACTTGGGCAAACCGTTCTGCCTGCAGGCATTCCATGCTTTTTCCGTACCGACCTGCACGCCGGCGGAAGCGTCCACGACGATGACGGCGGCTTCGGCGGCTCTGACGGAGGAACAGACCTCTCCGACAAAGTCAAAAAAACCCGGGGTGTCCAAAAAGTTGATCTTATGCTGCTTGTATTCCGCAGGGACGACGGATGTGGAGATAGAGTAACCCTTTTCCGTTTCCGTCTTTTCGTAATCGGAAACGGTGTTGCCATCCTCGATCCGACCCATCCTGCCGATGGCGCCGGTCGCCGCCAAAGCCGCTTCGGTCACCGTGGTTTTTCCGCTGCCTCCATGTCCGAGAAGCACCACATTTCTGATCTGATCGCTGCTGTAACCTTTCATCCTGTTTCCCTACCTTTACTCGCTGAGATGTACCGTTAACCGTCCTTGCGTCCGTTCCGAAATTGCGGCGCGCCGCCTCATCGCGTCAAGACGGTTTGCCGTAACGTTTTGAAAACATGAGCATGAGCTTTGTCAACACGTAAAAGATGATCAGCACCGCAAAAACGCCGGCCAACCCCATGAACATAACCACAAATCCCTGCGTGATGAGCGACAATCGCAATCCCTCCCCGAAAAACCTTTCGCCGAACCGGATGAACCGGAACGTTCCAATCCAAATCCCGACAATCTTCTTGCGGGAAACGCTGATTCACACTCAGTGTTTCCCTATTATTTTACCCCAACATAATGATGGGTACAAGAGCCAATACAAGGCTTCCGGCCACGACCGAACCCAATTGCCCGGCCACATTCGCGCTCATCGCCTGCATGAGGATGAAATTGCCGGGATCCTCTTTCGCCGCCATGCGCTGCACGACCCTTCCCGACATGGGAAAGGCGGAAATGCCCGACGCGCCGATCATCGGATTGACTTTCTTCCCGGCAGGCAGGAAGAGATTGATCAGCTTTGCGAAAAGGACGCCGCCCGCAGTGTCGAAGACAAAAGCCACAAGTCCCATACCGAGGATCATGAGCGTCCTGACGTCCAAGAACGCCTCGGCCGTCATCGTGGATCCGATGGTGATGCCGAGCAGGAGCGTGACCAAATTGGCCAGTTCGTTCTGCGCCGAAAGGGAAAGGCGTTCCAACACGCCGCAGACCCGCACCAAATTGCCGAACATGAGCGCGCCGATCAGAGCCACGCTCATCGGGGCGAGAATGCCCGCGACCAAGGTGATGACGATGGGGAACAAGATCTCGACGACCCCGGGGATCGCCGTTTCCGCGTATTTCATGCGGATCAACCGCTCTTTCTTCGTCGTGAGCGCCCGGATGACCGGCGGTTGGATGAGCGGAACAAGCGACATATACGAGTAGGCGGCCACGGAGATGGGACCCAAATAGTTTTGCGCGAACTTGCTTGCGACAAATATGGATGTCGGTCCGTCCGCCGCGCCGATGATGCCGACGGCGGCCGCTTCCTTGAGATCAAACTGTCCGGTGGCCAAGGCGAACATCATGGTGAAAAATATGCCGAACTGGGCCGCCGCGCCGAAGAAGAGCATGAAAGGGTTCTGGAGGAGTGGCTTGAAGTCTATCATGGCGCCCACGGCGATGAAGATCAGCACGGGGAACAACTCGGTGACAATGCCCGCATTGTAGAGTATTTTCAAAAAGCCCGGCTCTCCGTCGAAGCTCAGTGCGGAGGAGAGCGGTATGTTGACGAGGATCGCGCCGAACCCGATGGGAAGCAGCAGCATCGGTTCATATTCGTAACGGATGGCGAGAAAGATGAGTACGCCGCCGATCACGAACATGATGAGGTTCCCTGCCGTGAGTCCCAATACGCCGCTGCCGATTTCCCTTACAAGTTCATTCATGATCCGTCATTCCCCCCATCAGACTTTCCTTTTGTCCGCACGCGCCACATCAATCCTCCACAGGCTTCATCGTGGGAAACAGGATGATGTCCCGTATCGAAGGCGAGTCGGTGATGAGGGTGATCACGCGATCGACGCCGACGCCCAAACCGCCGGTGGGCGGCAGTCCCACTTCGAGGGCATTCACAAAATCCTCGTCCATCGGATGCGCTTCTTCGTCTCCGGCTTCCAACATCTCCTGCTGTTCCTTAAACCGCCGGTACTGATCGATCGGATCGTTCAGTTCGGAAAAGCCGTTGGCGACTTCCCACGTATTGATATACGCCTCAAACCTCCTTGTGTTGCGCGGATCCGCAGGATCTCTCTTGGCCAGGGGGCTGATGTCCACCGGATGCCCCGTGATGAAGATGGGGCCCGTCAAATATTGTTCACAGTACGCTTCAAACAGCTCCGCGATCACAAGTCCCCGCGTCAGCGTCTCCCAATCCTCCAACCCGTATTTTTTGGCGACTTCCCGCGCCTCCCCGTCCGTTCCGATCGTGTCGAAATCGACGCCGACCCATTTCTTCACCGCGTCCTGCATGGAAAGCCTGTCCCACGGGGGCGTGAGGTCAAAGACGTTGCCTTGGTACGTGATCGTCATGCTGCCCAAAACCGTTTCCGCAGCCTTGGAAACGATGTTCTCCGTAATGCGCATGACGTCCTCCATCCGACCGTACGCCTGGTAGAGTTCCATGGAGGTGTACTCGGGATTGTGGTTGCGATCCATCCCCTCGTTCCGAAACATTTTCCCCATCTCGTACACCCTGTCCAAACCGCCGACCGTAAGCCGTTTCAGGTACAGTTCGTTGGATATTCTGAGCTTCATGTCTATGTCCAGGGCGTTGTGGTGCGTCGTGAAAGGCCGCGCGTTGGCGCCGCCGGCGATGAGCGTCAAAATGGGCGTGTCGACTTCCAGAAATCCCTCATCCTCCTCCAAATAACGTCTGATCTCCTTGATGATCTTCGCCCGTTTGATGAACGTTTCCTTCACATCGGGATTCATGATCAGATCCACATACCTCCGGCGATAGCGCATCTCCGTATCCTTGAGTCCCTGCCATTTGTTGGGAAGTATCTGAAGGCTCTTTGTGAGAAGGACGATCCTCGCGGCTTTTACGGACACTTCCCCGTGCCGCGTCCTGAACACGGAACCTTCCACGCCTATGATGTCCCCGATGTCGTATGTGAGGAAGATATCGTATTCCTCCGGCGTGATCGCGTCCCGGCGCGCGTAGATCTGAATCTTGCCGCGATAGTCCCGGATATCCACAAAAGACGCTTTCCCCATATGGCGGAATGCCATGATGCGCCCCGCGACGGAAACGTCCGTACCGTCCATCTCATCAAAACGCTCCCGGATGTCCTCGCTGTACGCGCCCACGTCCCAATGCTCGTTGAGATACGGATTGCGTCCCATCTCTTGCAGTTTTTTCAGTTTCCCGCGCCGGATCAGCCTCATCTCGTTCAGCTGATCGGACGTCAACTCCCCGTCCGCCGCCGCATCGGCGCCGGGGGCGCCCCCGTTCCTGATATCGTCCTCGCCCATACCCTTCTCCCATCTCCGTTGTCCGGAAATCCGTACCGTCCGCCGATCCGCATTGCCTTGCCCGGCGATCCCCACCGTCCGCCGATCCGAATTGCCCGTCGGACCGCATCGTCGGCCGGTCTGTCACCCGATCGAAAGAATCTCGTATTTCACCGATCCGTCGGGAACCTGCACCGTCACTTTTTCCTTGACTTTCTTCCCAAGCAGTGCGGAACCCACCAAACTTTCATTCGAGATCCGGCCCTCAAACGGATCCGCTTCCGCAGAGCCGACGATGATGTAGTCATGCTCTTCCTTGGTTTTGAAATTTTTCACTTTCACTTTGACGCCCAAGCTCACAACATCGAATTTGATGGACTTCTCGTCGATGATCTTCGCGTTTTTTATGATGTTTTCCAGCTTGACGATCCGTTCTTCCAGTGCGGCCTGTTCGTTCTTCGCGGAATCGTATTCGGAATTTTCGGAGATGTCTCCGTAAGACACCGCCTCCCGCAACCGTTCGGCAATTTCATGCCGTTTGACCGTGATCAATTCCTCCAATTCGGCCACCTTGCCGTCATAGCCTTCCTGCGTAAGCAGTATTTCCTCACCCATCTTTGCCTCCGTTGCGCGTCTCAAATCCGACGCGAACGCCGGATCCTCCCGAAATATTCCTTTACACTCTTATACCGAATTTATACCGAAATCCCGGCTGTTTTCCAATGATCGGTACGCGCAACATTATAAAGGAAACAGGAGGAAAAGTCAAAAAAACCACAGTGCGCCGCACGCCCCTCTTTTCGCGTGTCCGTAAATGATCGGCGCCATGTTCGTGAAAACATCCCCGCATTGAAACAATCGGATCTTGCATCACGGGGATTTCAAATAACGTTCCGGCTGCATATGGCGTTTTTTTGTTTCCCCGCCGTGTCCCTCACCCTTTGAGCCGGCGTCGTTTCCGACCCGCAAGGAGGATCGCCGACACGGACGAGCACAGTACGATGATCCACAGCAATAGGTTTCCGGAATCCCCCGTCCGCAGAATGCCGCCGCCGGTTTCCCCCTGTTTGACCACAAAGGTCACGTCGGCATATCCGTCCGTAAATTCGACGCGGAAAGTGTACGTCCCGTTCTCAAAGGTTCTGAGATAACTCTCTTTGAATGTGATGACAGTGCTGCCCTCGGATACGGAATAGTTTGCCGGGTCAACCTCGTTGCCCGAAAGCAACAGCCGCACAAACCTGACGCGATCCGCGTCCACTTTCACCGTGACCGCGCCGGCGCCCGTCCATGCGCCGCCGTCTGTGATAACGGGATATTCATCCGTCACGGCAACGATCAGCGTTGGATCGGGTCCGCCGCTCATGTCAAAAGTGAACGTCTGCAAACCCGCGTCCATCGTGGCAAGATACTCCTTTTTGACCGTGTAGGCATTGCCGTCCACGGTGTAATCCGCGCCGTCCTGAAGGATGTACCCCCCCCCATTTTTCACGGCCAAAAGCAGATGATCGCCCGGATTGAGCGTCACGGCAATATCCTTGTAAGCCACATCGGACCTGTGCTTGTTGAAAGTCGCCGACGCTGGGCTGAGGGAAGCGTCCGCGGGCGGCGCGCGGTTTACCGTCACATCATAATAGACGGTGACCGCAGTATCCTCCGACGTCACCTTGACATATGCGTGCGTCGCGCCTCCCGCCGTCAGGGCAAGCGTGTTTGCCCCCGTGATTTCCGTGCCGAATCCGCTGTCGCCGCAGAGACTGAACGTCGCGTCTGCCGCCGCCGCAATGTCTGCGGGCGCAATGACCGCCACGCTGTTCGCCACGTTTATCTCGGCCGTCTTCGCGTGGGACGCGTCCGCGCCAGTCCCGCCGCCCGCCGTGATGCTTTTCCCCGCGACGGAAAGCAGACGCGCATCCGAGGAAAGCACCCTGCCGCCGAAGTCGGCGACCGTACCGTTGCCGCCCGCTATCGTCAGCGTCATGTCGACGGGCGTGCCGGCGAAGTCGGTGTGGTTTGCGCCATTGTCCTGCTCGCTGAATACGCGCAGGGTGTAGACTCCGTCCACGATGCCGCTCAGCGGGACGGAAAGCGTTCCGTCGGCCGAAGGACTGTCCGCCAGCTTGCCGTAATATGCGATTTGATTTGTGCCGTGGCTCACCAGCACACAGGAAATATGCTGATTTGCCCCGACGGCCGCGTTCCTGTATCCGAACGTCAAAGATCCGCCGGCGGGAACGCTCTGTGTGGACTGCGCCGCGGTCGCCGTCACGGTAAGCGTCTGCGAAGCGTCCGTCGACGTAAATTTTATCGCGCCTGTCGGCGCAGAAACCGCCGACAGGGATGGACCCGCCGAGGCAGGCTTGGCTTCGGGACCTGAGGCGGCGGAGGTGAAGAGGACGGACGACAGATCCAAATTCAGCGCGGGGCGGACGGCATAGTACTCATCGGACCCGGATATGGCTGTCGTATTGCTGCCATTGTCATGAGCGAAATACACGCCCCAGACATCGTCACCGTGGATATTGGGAGTGAATCTATACGACCGCAACCAGTAGTCTGCGCCGTAGCTGCGCACGGTATTGTTGCCGATTGTACCCCATTCAAGATACGACAGCGGCCAGAGTTTTTGATCCGCGATATCATCCCCGCCGATACCTATAGCCGCATCCTCGCTTGACCTGAGCGTCCGCGGGTTGATGAGCGCCGCTTCCTTTGCGGGAATGGCTCCCAGCACGTCGTTGCTCGAAATACGATTGTGCAACGCGCTGTTTGAATAATGATATGCACCAAACGGGTTAAAC
>JAISML010000023.1 GCA_031276775.1 Eubacteriales Family XIII. Incertae Sedis bacterium
AGATATTGAGTGGAAATTATCTTTGTCGGACTGCTTTGAAAGTGCCAGTATCCCTTTGAACAGCGTTTCGTGATTAGCAAAGGAACGTTGAAATATCAACGTTCCCAAGATTGGTGGAGCATAGGGGGATCGAACCCCTGACCTCCGCGCTGCCAGCGCGGCGCTCGTCCCAGCTGAGCTAATGCCCCACGTAGAGTGGATAAGTTTCAATTTGCAATGCCGGGCGTTCAGGAACGGTTCCCGCAGTCTGCGCCCAGGCCTGTTTCGCGCAGATTGCGCACCCGTTTGACCACTTCTCTATTATCGGGCAAAACCCGTTCGATGTCAATCTCAAAATTGCAGGATCGTCCAAAATACAAGGCGCTTCGGCCTCTTCCCAAGAACCGGCGGATTGCGGCGCGACCGTTCGGCGTCAAGCGGGGCGAAGCGCAAATGCATCCCGGCAGCACGTTTGTGGCGGTTCAAGGGTCGGCGGGCTGCGCCGCGCCCGCCGACTCTTGAACCGCCACGTTTGGAGACGGACGGACAAAAAACAACTTTGCGCTTCCACTCCGCTCGGTTTTGACGTATAATGAAGCAAACAACCCGTGATCGGAGCGCAGCGTCGGCCTCCGTGCGACAAAAGCGGAAAGACGGATGGAGCATTTGAACTGATGGGGCATTTAAAACGAAACAGAACGACGGACATAGCGGTTACGGCGCTCACGGCAGCGTTGATCTTTGTCGTGACATGGACGGTGCGCATCCCCATCCCGTTTGCGTCGGGCGGCGGATATCTCAACATGGGCGACGTGATGATCTACCTCTGCGCCTATCTGTTGGGCGGACCGCGCGCCGCGATTGCGGCGGCCGTCGGCAGCGGACTCGCGGACTTGACGGCGGGCGCCGCAATTTACATATTGCCTACCTGCATCATCAAGGGCAGCATGGGGTTTGCCGCCGGCGCCATTTCAAAGGGACGCGGCTTCAGACACTACCTGCTCTCCGCCGTTGTGGGCGGCGCAATCATGGTCGTCGGTTACGCCTCGTTTGAATACTTTTTTTTCAACCCCGCGTATGCTTTCGCGTCCATACCGTTCAACACGATCCAATGGGGAGGTTGCGCGGTGATCACGGCGGCCGTCTATACGATGGCGAAAAAAATAAACGCTTATTTGATACGTCAATCCTCAATATGAAGCCGGCGGGCAAACGCCCGGCTTCGGTAAGGCGCTGAAAACATGAAAATTACAATCGAACTGCAACCACAGATCGGAGCGGAGATCCTCACAGTCGAAATCGAGGCGGGGATAACCTTGGAACGTCTGCTGTCCGAATACCAAGCCGGATTGCCGTACAGGGTCATGGCGGCGTCCGTCAACAACCGCGTCGAAGAACTCACTTTCGCGATCAATGCGCCCTGCGAGGTAAAATTTCTCGACATGCGTTCCAACGCCGCAGACAGGATGTATCAACGAAGTCTTTGCCTGACCTATCTGAAAGCCATCCGCGACGTCTTGGGCAAAGTGGACACGGACATCTACAACTCTCTGAACAGAGGACTGTACACGGAGATCAACACCGAACGCCCGGTGACGGACGAAGAGATCAAAAATATTGAACAGCGCATGGGAAAACTCGTGGAAGCGGACCTGCCCATCCGTAAGATGCTTCTCAACAGGGAAGGTCTCCTGAAGTATTTTGAAGCGGAACTGTCGGAGGAAAAGCGCGAATTGCTGCGGTACGCGCCGGACATTCACTATATTGCCGTCTATGAATTGGAGGACTACAGGAATTATTTCTACGGACAGATGGTTCCCTCCACCGGTTATCTGCGGTATTTTGAATTGCACAGGTATGAAGACGGCATCCTCCTGCGCTATCCCCATCCCGCTTTCCCGGACACATTGCCTCCCTATGTCAACGACGCGAATCTCTTCGCGGCCTTTGAGGAAGGCCGGCGCATCGGGCAATTGTTCCATTTGAGTTTTGCCGGCGATCTGAACCGGGAGATCGAGAAAGGCAAGGCGGGGGAACTGATACTGATATCCGAACGGCTGCATGCGGCGAAGATTCATCACATCGCGGATATGATCGAAAAACTGAACAAGCGAATCGTTCTCATCGCGGGTCCGTCCTCCTCAGGCAAGACCACATTTTCCAAACGGCTGATCGCCGAGATGAAAGAACGCGGTTCCGAACCGCTCTACCTTGGTACCGACGACTATTTCGTGGAACGGAACGAATCCCCCAAGGACGAACACGGCGAAAACGATTACGAGGGCATCGACGCCATCGATCTGAAGCTGTTCAACAGCAACATCAACGATCTGCTCGCGGGAAAGGAAACGATCCTGCCCACTTACGATTTCCTCGCCGGAAAGAAAGTCTATCATCGCAGGGCGAAACTCGGCGCGGCGCAGCCTATCGTTATCGAAGGGATTCACGCGCTGAATTCCCTCATGTCCGATCAGGTGTCCGACGACGAAAAATTCAAGGTGTACATCAGTCCCTTGACGCAGATCAATCTCGACGACCACAATCGGATTCCCACCACGGACGTCAGGCTGATTCGGCGCATCATCCGCGACAACAGGACACGGGGGAATTCCGTCACGACAACCATCAAGTCATGGCCGAAAGTGCGACGGGGCGAAGATGTGAACATCTTCCCTTACAACGGCGAAGCGGACGTGGTGTTCAATTCCGCGTTGATCTACGAGTTGTCCGTCCTGCGTCTTCACTGCGAAACGCTCCTCGCCGACGTAAGACCTGAAGATCCGCAATACGGCGACGCCGTCCGCCTGTTGGATTTCCTGCGATTTTTCAGACCGCTCGAAAACGAAGACGAAATACCGAACGATTCCATCTTGCGCGAATTTATCGGTTTGCGGCCGCAGGACTGAATTTCGCCGACGTTGGCGGGCTTGGCTCACTGTTCGCGCAAAGCGGGTTTGGACAAGTTCCCAAAGTCCGTGCGCAAAACCGCAGGAAATGCCCGGTTTGCACCGGAGATGCCACACGGTCGCGGCGCGGTCCGCCGATCCATGAACGGCAACCGGTCTGCAACTGCGTTGTCTCAGCAATAACAGGGCAATCGCATAAAACAAATTTCCGGGTAAGAGAATCGGGAAAAACAAGCCCCAAATGATGTATGGGATATCCGAAGAAAATTCGAATATCCCATTTCTTTTTCGATTTATGTATA
>JAISML010000041.1 GCA_031276775.1 Eubacteriales Family XIII. Incertae Sedis bacterium
GGAACGGATCGCGGCTTCGTTCCCTGCCCCTGGTGTAGGGTACGATGCAGTAAGTGCAAAAATTGTCGCAACCGTATGTGATGTTCACAAAGGCGTTGAACGGACGCTTGCGCACGGAAGGCAACCCTTCCACGATCTCGCCGCCGACGTCCGAAATGCTGACGATCTTCTCATGCCGATCGATCGCGCCGGCGAGCAAATGCGGAAACGTGTGTATGTTGTGCGTGCCGAATACGATGTCAACCCAACCGTACTTCGATTTGATCCGATCGATGACATGAGGTTGCTGCATCATGCAACCGCAGACCGCGACGACGGCATGCGGGTTTGCCTCTTTTTCTTTCTTCACCTGCCCGAGCAAACCGAAGAAACGGTTGTCGGCGTTCTCCCTGACGCTGCAGGTGTTGATCACGATCACGTCGGCGCCGCTCCAAGCGGCTTTCAAACCGCGCGCGTCCGCGCCAACACCGACCGAAGCGGCGCAACCGCCGGCATCGGTCGAAACGGCGCCGGCGCCGACCGATGCAACACGGGCGTCGGCATCGGTCGAAACGGCGCAGACGTCCGAAACCGGAACCGGGCGCGATCCGACAGACGCGCCGGACGCAAATCCGCGCGCTTCGGCCAGTTGCCGGTACCCCATGACTTCCAGCATGCCGGCGAGGGTTTCGGAATCCCGCTCGTTCATCTGACATCCCATGGTTTCAATATGATACGTCTTGCCTTCATTCACACCCATGGGAATGATTATATCACACCGGATCGCATCGCATCATTACAAATTTGCATTCGGCATAGCCGAAGACCTGCGTCAGGTCCAAGCCGGCGTCTGCGAATTGTCCGGCCGTTCCCTGTTCGATCGCTGCCCGCGTGCCGCAGCGCAATCCGCAAACCCCTGAACGGCAACCCTTTTCATATTCCCCTCAATTATGGTACAATAAGGAAACTTCCGGATCGCGAATCACGGACGGGACGGGCGAAAGCACGGCGCGAGAAGGGATAAGACGGGACGCAAACGCGTCGCGGCGCCGGACGGGACGGAAAGGAATCACGGAGAGAGCATGAACAAACACGACATCGAAGACCGGCTGAAAGCCGATCATGAGCGGGCGATACGCGAGGCGGCGCAAACGTTGCAGGGCGTCGCGCGTGACACGCCGCTCATCCGCAGCGACTTCTACGGGACGGAATACGGTTGCAACGCATTCATCAAGGCGGAGAATCTTCAGGTCACGGGTTCTTTCAAAATCAGGGGCGCCTACAACAGGATCGCGAAACTTTCCGCGGCGGAAGCGGGCAAAGGCGTCATCGCTTCCTCGGCGGGCAACCACGCGCAGGGCGTCGCCTATTCGGCGCAGGCAAGAGGGATCCCGGCCACCATCGTCATGCCGAACATCACGCCGCTCATCAAGGTGAACGCGACGAAAGCCTACGGCGCCGACGTCATCCTGTACGGGGACGTATACGACGAGAGTTACAGGAGGGCGACGGAACTCGCCGGTGAAAACGACGTCACCTTTGTCCATCCGTTCGACGACTATGACGTCATCTGCGGGCAGGGCACCATCGGTCTGGAGATCCTTGACGCATTGCCGGAAGCCGATGAGATATTGGTTCCCATCGGCGGCGGCGGTCTTATCTCCGGCATTGCCCTCATCGTCAAAGCGCTCAAGCCGAAGATCAGGATCGTCGGCGTCGCGCCCAAAGGCGCCGCATCCATGAAACTGTCCCTGAAAGAGGGCGCCGTACATCGGCTGGACAAGGTGAGCACCAATGCCGAAGGCGTGGCGGTCAGGCAACCGGGGGAGTTGACGTTCGCCATTGCGCGGAAATACGTGGACGACGTCGTCACCGTTTCCGAAAAGGACATCATGGAAAACGTCCTGCTCATCATGGAGAAACACAAATTCGTCGCGGAGACCGCCGGCGTCGTATCACTCGCGGGTTTGCGGAAGCGCGCGAAACCAGGGAAGAACATCGTCTGCGTCATGAGCGGCGGCAACATCGACACCGTGACCATCAGTTCCATCATCAACGAGGGCATGATCAGCAGGGGACGCATCATGTGCTTCTCCGCGGAACTGCCGGACAGACCCGGGCAGTTGGTCAACGTCGCAACGCTCTTGGCGGAGTGCGGGGCCAATGTAATCGGATTGGAACACAATCAATTCAAGGCTTTGGATCGATACTCCAACAAGGTCGCGTTGGAAGTGACGGTGGAGACCAACGGCCCGGATCACATCAGCCGGGTGCTGGCCGTCCTCGACAAAAACGGGTTTGCCGTCAGACGCATCTATTGAGCGGAACGTCGGCGCCGTACCCCGCCAACCCCGAGCGGCAACATCGGAATTTCACTTTTCAAAACCGCCGCGATCGGCTGCGGACGGCGAACGCAGGATTCTGGCCGCCAAAATCGCCGTAATCGGAATCGACAGGACGATGGCGATGCTGCCCGACAGTCCTTTCATGATCTCCAACATCAGCAGATCCATGTTGATGATGCGTTTGTACGGCATGTTGTACAGGAAGATCACGAGCAGACTGTTGATGCCGCTGCCCGTGAACGCCAATATCAGCGTATTGGTCATGGTACCCATGATGTCGCGGCCGATGTTCATGCCCGATCGCAGGATTTGGCCGACCGTCATCTCCGGGTTCAATGCTTTCAGTTCAACCAGCGCCGAAGCCAAGGACATGGTCGTGTCCATCATGGCGCCGGATGTGGCGATGAGGATGCCCGCGAACAGGATGTCGTGAATGCTGAGCGCCGTATTTTGCGCGATGAAGATCAGATGTTCCGTCTCCGGCGTATTGTAGGTGGACAGATTTGTGAAAGCGCCGAACGCAAACGCGATGCCTCCGGCGGCAAACGTGCAGAGGATGCATGAGATCCCCGCGATCATCGTCTTGGGCGACAGACCGTTCAGCGCGAGCAAGGTGACCGCGGCGGACAGGATGACGACAATCCCGGCCGCGACGACGGGATTCACACCCCGAAGCAGGAGCGGCACGAACAGAAAGAGTACGCAGAGCAACGTGAACGCGAGGGCGAAGATGGCTTTCAAGCCTTTGCGCTTGCCGATGATCGCCACCGACGCGAAGAAGATCAAACCGAGGACATAGACGGGAACCTCCCTGCTGTAGCTCGAGATCATGCCCGTATCGAACCCGTCGTAACTCTGCGCGATCATCTTCGTGCCCACTTTCGCCGGCTTATTGTCCGTCCTCGTGACGAAGTTGTTGAGCAGCACGCGCTTGCCTTTGTCCGGCCCCGTCAATATTTCCATTTCCAATTCCTGCGTCCCGATCCGGATATCGGGAAAATCCGGATCCTCCGTCAGGGTATCGGATACGATTTTCACCACCACCGCCCGCTCATACCGGTTGTCCACCTGCGCGTCCCCCGGAAGCGGATAGGAGAGCGTCGCGTTGAACCATATGAGGAAAGCGAGAAAGCCGATCGTGAACAGAACCCACATCAACCCCGCCACAGTTGCATTGTCCGCTTTTTTCAACATTCTATGATCTTCCTCCGTATCATAAAAACAGTTGCCGGGCAAAGGTCGGCAGACAATTCCGCGACACTTGACCGGCAACAAAAACGGCAAGGGGAGAGAACTCCTCTTGCCGTCAAACTGTGTTCGATCAAGCGGCTTGGCCGATGAACGAACTGACGATTACGAAATCAAGCGCGTCCACGACGCCGCTCAGGTCAATGTCGTACGCCTTGTCGGCAGAATCGTTGGACTGGTACTTGCCGAGCGCCAACGACAGATCCGCAAGCGTTACTTTGCCGTCTTTGTTGATGTCGGACGCTTTCTTGTAGGAATAGAACCCGGTATGCGTTTCAGCGTTTTCCACGACGGCCGCGACATCCTCCGACGCGACGATCCTCCCGTCTTCAAGCGTGACCCGCACCGTATTCGCCCGGAGCAGTTTCACCGTCGTTCCGACCGCCGTGACAGGCTTCCTGATCTTGAACGTAAAGGCGGCGATGTCCCGGTTGCCGGTCTCTATGACATTCTTCAGACCCGTGAGCACGCGCACTTGATTGTTCTCCGCCGTCACTTGGTTCACCAAAACCTGGTTGCCTTCGACGTCGAGACTCTTCGCTCCGACGAACTCCAAGACGTCCCCGTCATATTCGATTGCCGTATCAAAGGCGTTCGCGTTGACGAGATCGTTGTAGGATACCGTATAGGTGAGCTCCCCGTCCGTGTCCGTCACCGCGATTTCGGGACCCTTGACCTGCGCGTTCTGCGGGAGCGCGCGCATCATGGTCATGCTGTCGTAGAGGTACTTGGGCGTGACGACGGTGTCGGTGGCTGCGTCATACTTGAACATGTAGGTATTGACTTCCAGTTCCGTCTCGGAAACTTCCATCTCGACGATGACCTGCTCCTTCTTGACGTCGCTGCCGAGTCCGTCCTTGTTGTGCGCGGGATTGGCCGAATCCACATCGAGGAAAGAATATCCGGGTGCGATGGGGTCTCCCGCCCCGACGGTGTAGTTCTTCATGGAATACCATTTGAGACCGCCCGCGTGGCCGCCGACCATGTAGAGGGGCGCGTTGTCGGGTTGGTTGATGGATCCGTCCGCGTTGACGGTACGCTCCGCCGCGTAGCCCGTAGCGTCCACGAAACCGCGCGAATACACGTGGTCATGTCCCTGCAGCACCATGTCCACGTCCAATTCCGCAAACTTCGGGCACCAGAACTTGCGCGCTTCGACCACATCGCTGTCCGTGATATGGGACGCGCCCGTGACCAAGGATTTGTGGAAGCCCACGGCCGTCCACTGCCCACGCGCTTTCGCATCCGCCACCGAAGCCCTGAGAAAGCTCTCCTGCTCCGCGCGCGCCGCCGCGTCGCTGCGCGCCGTTTCGAGATTCAGCATGATGAAAGTGACCGGACCGTAATCGTAGGAATAGACGATCCGATTCTCCACGCCGCCGGAGTTCAGCGTCGGGGCGTTGATGTGACGGTTGAACGTATTGTTGTCGTGATTGCCCTGTATCGCGGAGATGAGGAAGTTGCGGAACATCGTCTCGCCGCCTACCGGATAGGAACCGTTGTTGTAGAACATCTGCTCCCACTGTGACTCGCTGTTTCCGGTATCCGTGATATCGCCCGCAAGATACACGAAGTCAGGCT
>JAISML010000106.1 GCA_031276775.1 Eubacteriales Family XIII. Incertae Sedis bacterium
CTATCAAAATATCCGCTTTTTGATAGCGGGATCTTTACATGAATAAAATACCACAGATTTGACGGCATTACAAGCGATTACAGGAAAATCGCATGGAAATTGCGCGGTTCTTCTTTCTCCTCTTTCGGCATTGACAGTGGAACAGCACGGGCAATCCGTTCGGGACAAATCGAAGCGTGTCGGCGCCGCCAAGGGCGGTCATTGGGAGGTCAAACAGCCAAAAAAGAATGCAATCGAGGCTTCGGCAATACGGAATCGCAATCGGGAAAGGACGAAGCGACAAAACGAAAAAAGACAAGGAGGGAATGGATGAACCCCCGCGAAAAACCCGAGCTTCATGACAGGTCAAACGGCATCGAGGGCTTGGTCGCGGAAATCCTCAAAACCTTGGATTTGTCCGTCACCGACACGAAGGGCATCATCGACGTGTGCAAGGGGCTATCGCCGAATGGAAAATATTGGATCGCGCCAAAGGAATTTGAAGGCGGCTTCGCGCAATATAATTTGTACGAAAACCGCCACCAAGATATTTCGCAAAGGATTGTAAATCTCGGAGCGATGTGTTATCATACTAAATGCATATATGTTTTATATAGTTGCAATCGAAAAGGAGGAATCGAAAATGAAAGTTGCTTTTAAACATCTCGCGCCCGTACTGCTCGTGTTTCTGTTGATTGCGGCGCTCGCCGCCTGCGGCGGAAAGGACGACGCGGCGGACGGCGCTGCGGCAAATGAAGGCGCGGAGGCCGAAACTGCGGCAAATGAAGGTTCGGAGGCGGAGGGCGGACTTGCGACGCTCACGGCCGGCAAGCTCACCATCGCGACGGGAAACCCGGCCTGGGCGCCGTGGGTGCTCGACGACGACCCGGAATCCGGACGCGGCTTTGAGGCGGCCGTGGCCTACGCCGTCGCGCAGGAGCTCGGATTCGCGAAGGAGGATGTCGTTTGGGTCAGAACCGACTTTGACGAGGCCATTCAACCCGGCCCCAAGGATTTTGATTTCAATCTCCAGCAATACTCGATCACGGAAGCGCGCAGGGATGTCGTCGATTTTTCCTCGCCCTATTACCGGGAACCGCTGGTCGTCATCGCGAAGGCGGACAATCCCTTTGCCGGCGCCACCTCCGTCGCGGAGCTGAAAGGCGCGCTCTTCGGCGCGGCCTCGGGCGACGTCGCGGTTCAGTACACGACGGACAGCATCGCGCCGGATCGGGAGGTTCGCGTGTTCAACAACCTGTCCGACGTGCTGGCGGCCCTCAACAACGGCCAGGTTGACGCCGCCATCGTCAGCATGCTGACGGGCGACTACATCATCAACGTAGAAGGGGAGCAGGTCGAGAACGGCACGATCATCGGCAAGCTGCCGGGCAGCGAGAACGCGACGGAGGGACTCGGGCTCCTTCTCCCGAAGGACAGCCCGCTGACGGAAGCCGTTTCACAGGCCATCGATACCCTCAAGGAGAACGGAACCCTCGACGCCTTGGCGGGGGAGTGGTTGTCGCAGTTTGATATCCGGGAATTGAAGTAATTTTTTGCAACCGACTGTAAAGGATTCCAGAAACGGCGATTTGCGGGGAAATGGCGCATGAACATTCGGAATTTTGGCGGCGATAACGACGACGTCAGTCAAATCGAGCTGGAGCGGCGCGGCTTCCGCCGCCGGCAGACGGGGAAGTCCCTGCTGATTTCCTGCGTCAGCCTGCTGATCTTCGCGACCGTCATATATGTCATATTCTCGCATTCCGAAGGCTGGGCAAGGGTGCAGGCCGCGTATTTCAGCCCGGAGCGGTTCGTCGAGGCTATTCCCAAGGTGGGGAAGGGTCTGCTTCTGAATATCAAGATACTCTGCGTTTCGGTCGTCTGCGTCGGGGTCACGGCCACGCTCCTCGCCGTGGCCCGCACGACGCGCAGCGCCGTGCTCTTTCCCCTGCGCTTGCTGGCGACGGTTTACACGAATGTCTTTCGGGGTATCCCCATGATCATCTGCCTGTATCTGGTCGGCTTCGGCATCCCCGCCCTCGGCATTTTCGGGCGCATTCCCGCAGAGGTTCTCGGTTGCATCGCCGTCAGCCTCATCTACTCCGCGTATGTCGCGGAGGTCATCCGGGCGGGCATCGAGGCCGTCCATCCGTCCCAGCGCATGGCGGCGCGCGCCCTCGGGTTCAGCCACGCGCGCACGATGCGGATCATCATCCTGCCCCAAGCCGTCAGGAAGATCATTCCCGCCCTCATGAACGATTTTGTCGCGATGCAGAAGGATGTGGGCCTTGTTTCCGTGCTCGGGGGCGTGGACGCGGTGCGTTCCGCGCAAATCCTCAACGCCGTGAATTTCAACTATACCCCCTACGTCGTCGCGGGCGTGTTTTTCATTCTCATGAGCTTCCCGTTCATCCTGCTGATCGACCGGTACGCAAAACGGCTTCAGAATCGGGAACAACTGCAAGGAGCGGTCTGATGTCCGATCCGGTTCTGCGGCTTGTAAACATCAAAAAGCGTTTCGGCGCGCACAAGGTGCTGCGGGGGATCGATTTCAGCATTCACGAGCATGAGGTCGTCGTCATGATCGGGGCTTCCGGCTCCGGCAAATCCACGCTCATACGCGTCATCAATCTGCTCGAGCGCATCGACGACGGGCAAATCATTCTGGCCGGGGAGGATATTTCCGATCCGCGCGTGAACGCGGACAGGACGCGGGCGAAGATCGGGGTTGTTTTCCAAAATTTCAATCTGTTTCCGCACAAGAGCGTCCTGGAGAACGTGTCCATAGCCAACCGCATCGTGCACAAGCTCCCCAAGGAGGAGGCGGAGAGAATCGGCATGGAACTGCTGGCGCGCATCGGCATCGCCGAAAAGGCGAACCGGTATCCGGATCAACTTTCGGGCGGTCAGCAACAGCGCGTCGCCATCGTTCGGGCGATCGCCTCCAATCCGCAGTTGTTGCTTCTGGACGAGATCACGAGCGCCTTGGATCCGCAATTGGTCGGCGAAGTCCTCGACCTCGTGCAGGAGCTCAAAGCGGCCGGCTCCACCATCCTCATGGCCACGCACGAGATGGACTTCGCGCGGCGCGTGGCGGATCGCGTCGTCTTTCTGCACGAAGGGCAGATCGCGGAGGAAGGGCCTCCGGAGCGGATATTCGAGGACCCCGGGCACCCCGCGACGAAGGAATTTCTGTCGCGGCAGATCGGAAGAGCGTCGTGTAGGGAAAGAGTGTAACTTGCCGTGTAGATCTCGG